>JALSIU010000021.1 GCA_026989715.1 Methylomonas sp. | reverse complement strand
GTGCTTGATAGGGCATTTATGCGGTTTGTTCAGGGACAGAATTTAGTGATACAGTGTTTGTCGAGCCATAGCTTGCCTGAGTTGTCATCCCTTTTAAATTCAGTCGATTGTGAAAATTAAGATGTCAAAATACAGCCAATCACATTCTTTATTATCCATTAGAGGCTTAACGGCACGGTCGGTCAATTTACTATCTAAGTTTATTGTGCATCGTTTTCAGCATGCTTATTACCGCACTAAGGAATCTATGGGACAGCATAAACGTGATTTAGTGGTATTGCGTGTCGAGGAAGCGAGTGATGCTTTACAAGAGACTAAATTGCAGTTTTTGGATGCTTTGGAGCGTTTTAAAGCAGTTGTGCAATTTGAATCCGGAAGCTTAGAAGATAAATATAAATTGTTAAAACAGCAATTTGATTTTTGTGATGCGCGTGCAAAAATGGTAACCGAGCGTATTCAATCCATTGCTGAGGTGAGTGATGCTTTATTTGCAGAGTGGGAGTCTGAGCTCAATGAATATTCTAATCGTTCACTGCGCGCACAAAGTCGGCAACAGCTTAAATTATCTAAGCAACATTATAATCGCTTATTAAAGGCATTATTAAAAGCGGAGAAAAAAATTCAACCGGTTTTAGGGGCTTTTCGAGACCAAGTGTTATTTTTAAAACACAACTTAAATGCCAATGCCATTGCGGCCTTACAGCATGAGTTTTCAGAAATTTCTTTGGATATTAGCCAATTAATTCAAGCGATGGAAAAATCCATTGCTGAAGCAAATCATTTTGTGCATGTATTGGTTGAGCATAAAAATTTACCGACTTTGCCCCCTGCGGTTAAAAAATAGTCTATAGAGGTTTGGTGATGCGAATAGTTTTAGGGCTTGAATATGATGGTAGTGCGTTCTTTGGTTGGCAATGGCAAATCAGTGGTCGTACGGTACAAGATGAATTGCAAAAAGCCTTGTCGATAGTGGCCAATCACCCTGTGACCGTGCAATGTACAGGGAGAACAGATACCGGTGTGCATGCTTTGGAGCAAGTGGTACACTTTGAAACGGATGCCATACGAGATGATAAGGCTTGGTTGATGGGAGTGAATGCAAATTTGCCGGCTGATATTCGGGTCATCTGGGTAAAACCAGCTGTTGCTGATTTTCATGCGCGTTATAGTGCCATTGCTAGGTTTTACCGTTATATTATTTTAAATCGTCCCGTTAATTCAGCATTGCAACATGGTCGTGTCACTTGGTTTCATCCACCATTAGAGGCTGAACGTATGCACGAAGCCGCTCAATCATTAGTTGGCGAACATGATTTTTCTTCATTTAGGGCACAGCGTTGTCAATCAAAAAGCCCAAACCGACGTATGCATTTTGTAGAGGTCTATCGTCAAGGTGAGCAAGTGATTATGGATATTTCAGCCAATGCTTTTTTGCATCATATGGTGCGTAATATTGCCGGTGTGTTAATGGCCATTGGTTGTGGTGAACAAGATATTACTTGGACTGCGCGACTTTTACAATTAAAAAACAGGCAGCTAGCTGGGGTGACGGCCTCTCCTTGTGGTTTATATTTAGGGGGTGTTTATTATCCTGAACAATATGGCATGCCCAAACACCCCGTTTTTAATAAATTACCTGCGTCCGCGCAACGACATCAGCACTAGCATCTTGGGAAGTGATAAATGAAAAAAATAAGTTTATTGATTGGCACATTAATGTTATCAGGTTGTGCGAGTTTTGGTGAAGGTGTTGCCAAGGCTTTTTTAGAGAAGCAGGAGGAAGAAGACCTACGCGAATGTAAAATATTTGGTAAAAAATTTGGGGGGATGGAAGCCAGTTTTGAGCGTTCTCAGCATGTTGTTAAGGTCTTGATGGTGCATGGAGTCGGCTCTCACATTCCAGGTTATAGCTTACAGTTTCAAGAGAAATTAGCAGAAGAGCTGGACTTAACGAAAGTGAGTGGCCGTTATAAAGAAATTATGCTGACACATAAAGAGTTCCCGGAACAAAATTTGGGCACTTTAAGAGTTAAGCGTCTATTAAGTGCGGATGAAAGTCGAGAGATTTTATTTTATGAATTGACTTGGTCGCCGATTACCGATCCCGATAAAGAGAAGCTGAAATATGATACCTCGGGTGCTTATTCGTTTCGGCGTGCAGAAGTGAACCAAATGTTAAAAGTGTTTTCCAATGATACCAGTCCCGACCCTATGATTTATTTAGGTGGTGCAAGAGAAGAGATATTGGCTTCATTTAGAACAGGGTTTTGTTGGATGGCGGGTAGGGACTGGAGTGAACTGCCTGACTATACTAATGAGCAATGTACTTTAGATGCGATGTCGGTACAACATTCAATAAATGATGAATATGCCATTGTATCGCATAGTTTAGGAAGTCGTATTGTGATGGATGGTATGCAAAGTATTGCACAGCGAGTCGGTAAAGCCACTGATGGTAAGCCGACAGCAATAGAACAGGGGTTTATTACAAGCTTCCAACAGAAACATATTCCTTTTTATTTGATGTCTAATCAATTACCTTTATTAGAAATGGGACAACGTCCTCCTGAGGTGGTTAATCAGCAAGATGATTATTGTGTCCTAGGTGGAAGTAAATACAATGAAAGGTTAGTAGCTAGTATTGCTATTATTGCCTTTAGTGACCCTAATGATTTATTGAGTTATGCCATTCCACAGGAATTTGCACAACATGACTTGGATTCAAGATTATGTGCAAAAATTACCAATATCAATATTAATGTAGCACATGTTATTGATATGTTTGGTATGGGGAAATTTGCAAACCCACTCACCGCCCATACAGGCTATGATAGCGATGATCGTGTTGTAGCATTGATTGCAGAAGGCATTGGCTCAAAAAATACCGCCGAAATTGTAAAAGAGCGTTGTGACTGGGTTGAGTATGTGGATTAAATACCGATGAAAATTTTAGTGCTTAACTCGGGGAGTTCTTCGATTAAATATGCTTTATTTGATAAACAAGACTATAAAGTACTGATATCGGGTGTGATAGAAAGCATTGCTGAAACACAAAGCATACATCGCTATCATTATGAGCAACACGCGCAGCAAAGTAGCCTATTGATTAAAAATCATGCACAAGGTTTGGCGGCTATATTTCAATTGCTATCTGATTTGCACTTGATAACTAATATCAGTGATTTATTGTGTATTGGTCATCGTGTGGTGCATGGCGGCGAGCAATTTTGTCAGCCCACTTTGATTAATGATGCTGTTTTGGCGGCTATCAAGCGCATGATTCCTTTAGCTCCTTTGCATAATCCTGCCAATATTACCGGTATAGAAGCGGCAACGGCTTACGCGCAAGGTATTCCACAAGTGGCGGTCTTTGATACTGCTTTTCATCAAAGCATGCCGACACATGCCTACCGATATGCTGTGCCACAGTCTTGGTATACCGATAAGGGGGTTAGGCGTTATGGTTTTCATGGCACTTCGCATTTTTATGTTGCTAAAAAAGCGGCACAATATCTTGCCAAGCCTGTATCTGAATTAAATATGATTACCTTGCATTTAGGTAATGGTGCGAGCATAGCGGCAATTGCACAAGGTAAGAGTATTGATACAACAATGGGTATGACACCATTGGAAGGGGTGATGATGGGAACGCGCTGTGGCGATTTAGACCCCGCCGTTATCTTTTATTTAAACCGACAAGGTTTAAGTGATGCCGCAATAGAAACTGCGTTGAATAAGCAAAGCGGATTAAAAGGCATCTGTGGTGTCAATGATATGCGTACAGTCCATACAATGGCTGAGGCAGGTGATGAAGCGGCACAACTGGCTTTGGCAATGTATTGTTATCGTATTAAAAAATACATCGGGGCTTATTTTGCCGTGCTTGGTCACGTGGATGCTTTAGTGTTTACAGGAGGAATTGGTGAGCATGATGCGTGGTTGCGGCAGTCGTGTTGTGCTGATCTTACCGTATTAGGTATTGCCGTTGATAAGCAAAAAAATGCACAAGCTCAAGGTGCATTAACAGCTATTCAACCGACAGGTTTTGCATTGGAAATATTGGTTATTGCAACGGATGAAGAGTTGGAAATTGCACAACAGGCGGCCTTGTGTGTGCAAGAAATATAATATTAGTTTCTATTATAATATAACGTAGCGTAGTTTATTTGATAGGCGTTTGTTTAGATGACAACAATGATTTCAGAAGTGTATACCGTCTTTAGAAAAGCTGGTGTTTCAGAGGAGGATGCAAAATCAGCGGCAGAAGCTTTATCTGCCGAAAGTTTGGCGACTAAAGATGAGATAAGAAAGCTTGATAAAGAACTTCCTATTATAAAATGGATGGTGGGGCTTGTTATTGCCATTGAGGTCACTCCTATTTTGAGAACCTTATTAACTTAAATAATATATGTAACGCACAATTATCCTTTTAGTGCATTCCCTGTTTCCTTGTACCCTCTTTCAAGCATTTTGCAAAATGATTGAAAGAGAAGTGGGGTATTTTTATGTCCTACAAAAAATTTAAATTAAGTAAAAATCTCATTACTCTAATTTTGTGGCTCTGAAAAATTCAAAGAGCAAATCATCAGAGACTAGTTTTAAATGCACATCATATTTTTCTATATCGCCTAGCAGATTTGGAACATTAACCAGTGGAATATGTAATATGCCTTCACTCATAGAAAAAGAAGCTGTTGGGCAGTCTTCAAGTGCTGGAAGAGCGGAAAACTCTGAGGTTCCTCGGATACACATCAATTTTTCAGCTCTTGAAGCACTCATTTCAATCAATTCGCCACGTAAAGTTATACATTGATGGTAAGTAAATACACTACTTGTTCTAGTCGAATTTGAGCAATAAGTTGTTTCAAATTCAATACCTTTACTCAATAACTCTAATAAATCTGGCAATGCCGGCATTCGCCAGTCACTTTTTTCATTGTGCACTATATTTTGGCAGTACATATCTCCCAAGCTACTAGACAGTGGAACGCCTGTTTTAAATACGTCTAAAGCAAATGTTAATTGGCTGGAACAATAAAGTATAAATATGGCAATAAATTTTATTTTCAATGTAAGTTCCTCGTTGGTTTTATTAGCGCAGCTGTAAAACATTTAAAATTAAGCAAAAATCTCGCTAAGAAAATTTTGCATGCTTTGCCAAGCGCGTTGCTCTGCCATGGCGTTGTAAACCGTGCCAAATTCGGGGTCATTGGCTTCTGGGTTGGTAAAGGCATGCATAGTATGACCGTAATGATGCAGTTGCCAGTCTGCTTTTAGCTGAGTCATTTCTTGCATAAAGGCTTGTACTTGTTCTTGAGTGACCATTGGGTCATCATGGCCGTGGAGAGCTAGTACTTTTGCCTGAATGTTTGTGGAATTGGTTTGGGGCGGCGGCATTAATAAGCCATGAAAGCTGACCACACCTTTTATATTGGCTCCCATGCGTGCAAGATCTAATACACATAAGCCGCCAAAACAAAAACCGATGGCGGCGATTTTGCTATCATCGGTCCACGGCAAGCGTTTTATGGCGTATAAGGCGGCATTGATGCGCTGTTGTAAGGCCTGACGGTCATCCATAAAAGGTTGCATGAGTGCTGCATTTTCTGCTGTGCTCTGGCCTAATATGCCTTGGCCGTACATATCGAGTGCAAAAGCGACATAACCTAACTTAGCGAGTTCTTGCGCTTTATCATCGACAAATTGATCGCGTCCACGCCAAGCATGACTAATTAAAACAGCCGGTCTTCTTCCTGCAAAGCTATCGTCATAAGCAAAAAAAGCTTCTAAAAGCGTTTCACCGTCAAGATAATTGACGGTGTTAGATATAATCGCCATTGTTATTCCTATTGTTTGCCAAAGTTATAAACGACTACGCGATTAACGAGAGGTTTTAGCTTTTCTTTGAGCATATTTTTATGTTTGTGGCTTTGCATATATTTTTTAAGTGCGGCTGCATTTTTAAAGGTGACGGTGACGGCAACATCAAACGTATCATCGACCTTAGGGCGGTTGCTTGGGATTACAGCACTGACATGCCGAGAAATAACACCCGGAATGGTTTCTAAGGCACGGCTTGCGGCAATAAATTTTTCACGCATTTGCGCATTACCAGGCTCTTTTAACCATACGACAACAACATGACTGACACGTTGGTCAGTTTGTGCTTGTGCATTAAAGTTGGTAAATAGTAGTCCTGTGAAAAGTAATATTGTGAGTAATTTTTGCATTATATTTTTCCTGTTGATTGTAATTCTTTCAGCAAGCCGAGTGAGGCTTCTTCGACTAAATCCAATACGCGCTCGAACCCATAAGCTCCGCCATAATAAGGGTCGGGGACTTCATTGGTTTTTAAATGCGGTGCATAAT
>JALSIU010000020.1 GCA_026989715.1 Methylomonas sp. | reverse complement strand
CCATACCAATTTTAGCTTTATCAATTATCGCCTCAGCCCATAAAGCCGCCATCACCAGCACTATAAATCCCGTTCCATAACTACCTAACACGGGAATATAACCTGATAAAGGTGAATCCAACTGACTATAAGCGACTTGCAGCCAAGGGAAACCATTTAAAAACCACTCCCCTCGAATATATTCAATTAAAATCCACAAACTGGCAAACAACAATACCGGAGACTGTTTCGTCTGCTTTAACGCAATTATTTTGACAAAAAGATAAGCAACCATTGCAGGAAAAGCCGCCCAGAGACTGCAATAGAGTAGAGTCATAAAGGCAGGCAACATAAAACTTTCCTGTACATTTACCACCATACTGACAAAAACCCAAGAAACCCCTAAACCAAAGAGTCCCAGCCCAAACAAAAAACCCCTTAATAAGGCCAGCTTGCCGTCCAAGCCAATCAGCAACAAGCGCAAAGTCACTAAAGCAAACAAAATAAAGGCTGAAAAATCAAAAGGTGCAAAAGCAGCCGTAAATAAAAGACCTGCAATAACCACAAAAGCATGCCCCCAAGCAGACTTGCATAAATTTTTCATAAGCACGGCACAAAAAAATAAAAGGACAAGTATAATCACAATCAAAGTGTTAAGGAATTAGGATTTAAGAATATCCTTAAAAGCTCAAGCTAAATGTTAACGATGCCATTATGGTAAATAGACTCAATTTCAAATCCAATCATGGCATAAAAATGCCGCCCCTACTCACTTTTGCAATAACTTATTTTTTATTTTTTATTCGCCTTAATGCTAATGATAACGCTACCATTTGCATACCATATTAAAAACATAAGCCAATGATTCAAATAAAATTTATTTGCATATTAGCTCTTAGCCTAGCATTAATTTTTCCTATTTCACCGACTATTCTAAAGAGTTCTTAATGCATAAATTCCATAAAATCCCATAATATAATTATATTTTCTAGCAAATATTCTTATCTTCACCTATAATATGAGTCGTTACAGATTTTGTTATTGGTATTTATGGCTGTTCCCTCCGTGTTACCCCCTTTGGATTTTCCGTTTCAATACCTGTACGCAACACCCTATTTATTAAATTTATTATCAGGTAAGAAAAAAAATGGCTACAGGCACAATTAAATGGTTCAACGAAGCAAAAGGTTTTGGTTTTATTTCTCAAGATGACGGCGGCGCCGATGTATTCGTTCATTTCAGCGCGATTCAAGGCACAGGATTCAAAACTTTAGCTGAAGGCCAAGCAGTGACTTATGAAGTAGAAAACGGCCCTAAAGGCCCTCAAGCAACTAGCGTTACTGCTAACTAAGCACAGAGAATAAAGTAAAACCCTAAACTATTAGTTTTGGATTTTATAAAAGTTCTCAACCCTTAGCAAGAGCTTATCGAAAAACCGATACGCAAAAACCCTGCCTAGGCAGGGTTTTTTTTTGCACCTAAAATGAGTGCGCACGCCATACAAACCACAGGACAACTGAATTGAAAAAACTATTTATTGGCAATTTACCCTCTAGCACAACCGAAAATGATATCACAGAGCTATTTTCTAAATTTGGTACCGTACGTTCATTAAATTTAGTGACTGATATATTTTCCGGCCAATGCAAAGGCTTTGCCTTTATTGAAATGGAAGGGCATGAAGCTCGCGCCGCCATCGCCGGCTTAGACGGCAAGAATTTCAACGGCAACTCCATAAAAGTTAATTTTGAAACACCCAAAGCAAAACGCAGAAGGTAAGCTAAACCGCAATAGCAAGCGACCTTAGTTTCTGCTAATATCTCTCAATCAGGGCAATATGCCCTGAGAGTTACCCTAAAGGAATGAGAATTCAATAATACCCGAATCTAATTTCGGATATTATTAAATCCTCACTGCTAAAGGCCAGCAAACAAGAGGGCGCATCATGCAAAAATCAGCACTACTTTTGATTAGCACAATACTCAGCAGCATTCTTATCATAAGTAAAACGAATGCAGACATTCGTTGCCAAACAGACTCATTTGACAACAAAACATGTAAAGATAGCGCCGGCACCACTTGGTTTGGGCGCAAAGACCTTTCCGGCAACTATTTATGGCAAGATAATCAGGGCAATACCATTCGCTCTGAAACCGATACTTTTGGCAATACCACCTACCGCGACCCATTCGGTAAACTACGTGGCCGCAAAGATTCGTTTGGCAATGAAGCCTGGCAAACTAACGATGGCAAAATCATTAAAGGCCGAACCGACTCATTCGGCAATACCATTTATCAAAACGGCTCAAATAACAATATCAATTGCTATAAAGATTCGCTAAACAATAAGACCTGCAAGTAAACGATACAACTTAAGTCGCACAAAATGCATCAAGACAGGCACTGACCTGCTCACAAGAAATAAGCGTTTGTTTATTATCCAAAAGATAATGTGCAAAGAAGTGGATGCACTGCCAATGCTTAGGATCGCTTATAAATTCGAACGCCTGCGCAAACAAAACACGCAACCTTACTTCTCGCAATTCGACATCACTAATAAAATGCTCTAAATAACGCCTTGCCATATCCAAATCCGAATGACCGCCATAATGCTTTAAAGCATGCAAATCAACCAACTGAGCGTTAAATTCCTCACCATCACAGAAAGCAACAAACTTTGCCTCAGCTAATGGCCCAATTAATAAATTAACCACATCAGCCTCATAAGCTTGCTGCAAGCTTTGCTTATCAGTCGCCGTATTGAGGTGTTTATGCTCAATAGCTGCCACAGGTAAATTTCCGATTAATTTTCCGCCTTCAATTTTGGCAAAAAACTCAAATTGCTCATTGCGCTCTTTATGGATAATAATTTGAAAAAAAACAGGCGGAAGTTTTAATTGCCGATTGCGCAGATAAATAGCAACAACATGCCCTGCTTCATGAAAAGCAATATGCTCACGCAATGCTTGAGAAGAAGCCAATAGGTTTGGAGTAAGATAAGATGTTCTTTGCATGATAATGACTCTTAAAAAAAATGCGGCCATGACAGCCGCATAAGAGGAAGGAGATAGCTCTAAGCCTTCTCTGATTGAGAAGGAACGCATTCAAGAGTTAGGCGTAGTTTATGGTAGCAATGCCCCCCTTGAAAATGTGGCATTTTGTCGCGCGACAATTTGTCGCAAAAAATGGCACACTTATCGCTTTATACAAAAGTTTGCTTAAAGAAAAGTCACTAAAATATCACTTTTAAGCTTTTTTTTCGCCGATAATAAGTTATATACCTCACTTTAATAGGGCATATGCCGCATTTAATAAAATCACACTAAACCACACCTTTTACCTGCATTTTTTTAAATATTTCTTAGCCGCAGCACTTGCGCAACTATTCGTCAAAAAACACCTTATGAACATCTCCCTTATCATCCCGACTTACAATCGCTGTACCTCGCTAAAAAGAGCCTTACATTCTGTTCTGCAACAAATCTTACTTCCTGCTGAAATAATTGTCGTCGATGATGGCTCTACAGATAATACAGCCGCTATGATAAAAGCGGAGTTTCCAAAAGTTATTTATCTTTGGCAAGAAAATCAAGGTGTCAGCGCGGCCAGAAACAAAGGTATACATCATGCCACCTCAGAATGGCTGGCATTTTTAGACTCTGATGACACATGGCTACCCAATAAATTAATGGATCAGTCCCATGCCCTGCAGCAAGCACCCGGTATAAAAGTCTGTCATACCGAAGAAATCTGGATTCGCAATGGCGTTAGAGTCAATGCAATGCATAAGCATAAAAAAACGGGCGGCTGGATATTTAAGCGCTGCTTACCTTTGTGCGCTATGTCACCGTCATCCATCATGATTCATCGCTCGGTTTTTGAGCATATTGGCTATTTTGACGAAAGCCTACCCGCCTGTGAGGATTACGATCTCTGGCTACGCATTACCGCTCAATACCCCGTTCTATTTTTAGAACAGGCTTTAATTAAAAAATATGGCGGTCATAGCGACCAACTCTCACACCAATACTGGGGCATGGATAGATTTAGAATACGCGCATTAGAAAAAGTAATAGCGCATTCAGATTTAAGCCCTGAAAACAGGCAAGCCGCCATACAAATGCTACTCAAAAAAGCCCGAATTTTTAAAAATGGCGCATTAAAAAGAAATAAAGTAGCATCAGCACAACATTATCAACAATTAATCGACCGGTATGAACAGCAAGAGCCAACAACATAATGCCCTTATAAAACCACTTACCGAGTTTGCAACCCCGTTTGATCAGAAAATTTCCAGACCCGAGTAATTACCAAGACATCCAGCTCTTGCAACAGAGCTTTAGGCAGGCGCGGAAAAGGCGCACTTAAGCGCACAATCCGCTTTGCAGCTTGGTCTAATGCCGGATAGCCAGATGACTTTCTAATTCGCAAGCTATAAATACTCCCATCGGGTTTAATACCGACATCTAAAATTAAAGCAGAAGAAAACCCGGCGCGTTTGGCCACCGCAGGATAGTTTAAATTACCGGTGCTTTCTACTTTGCGCTGCCAATCGGTAATATATTGTGCCGCTAAATATTTGTGCGCACTGACCGAATTGACATATTTTATTCTATTCTGGTCACTACTTGGCTTTTGATAACGAATTTTTGCACCTAATTCAGCAACCTGTCTACGTAATGCATCCATAGATAATTTAGGATGGCTTTTTTCCGTATTTTTTGGAGTTTGCTCGGTCAACTGAATTTTTTCTTGCGCTACTTTTTGCGTTAACATACGTTTACGCTGGCGACTTTGTTGCTGTATTACCTTAGGGTTAGGTGGTTTTTTTAAGCTATGCCCTGCACTGGCTAATACCTGAGCCGCCGGCTGAGGCTTGTCGTGCTTTTCGCCCGCACCTATTTGATTATTTTGCGCTAAAAACTCCGCTTTTTTAGGTGCTTTTTTAGCGGTTTGCGTCACTAACGTAATGGCAATGGCCTTACTATTGCTCACAGACTTCGGTTGACTAAAATTAACGCCTAAAATAATGACCACATGTAAAATAATGGCAATAAAAAAAGCGACCAACAGCCTATCGGTATTAGATAATGGCGTGGCATCCTGAAAAGTAAATTCAGACATCTTCATAAGACCTATTTTTGAGTCATTTGTACAATATGATCCATTAATTGCGCACAAATATTAATGCCGAACTGCGCATCCAGCTCTTGTACGCACGTAGGACTGGTGACATTAATTTCTGTCAAATAATCGCCAATAACATCAATCCCAACAAAAACAAGCCCTTTTTCTTTTAGAACCGCCCCCACCTTATGCGCAATCCAATAATCTCTTTCCGTTAACGGCCTACCTTCAGCGCGTCCTCCTGCCGCTAAATTACCGCGCGTCTCACCTTGTGCTGGAATACGCGCCAGTGCATAAGGAATCGGCTCACCATTCACTAATAAAATACGTTTATCCCCCTGAGTAATTTCCGGCAGATATTGTTGCGCCATAATATGATGCGCACCATAATCAGTCATTGTTTCAATAATAACGCTGATATTGGGATCATTCAGGTTTAAACGAAAAATAGAAGCCCCTCCCATACCATCTAATGGTTTCAAAATAATATCCTGGTGCTCTTGCAAAAACCGGCGTATTTTATCGGCACGGCGTGTCACCAACGTATCCGCACAACATTCAGGAAAGTCCGCTGTAAATAACTTCTCATTGGCATCGCGTAATGCTTGCGGTTTATTCAATACATAAACCCCTTGTCGCTCTGCATACTCTAAAATATACGTGGCATAAATAAACGCTTGATCGACAGGCGGCTCTTTACGCATAATGATGCAATCTAATTCCTGCAAAGCAATAGTTTGCTCACTGATGACCGTGTACCAGTTTTGCGGGTCACGTTGCACCGTCATACACTGCGTATCTGCATAGGCCTGCCCTGCACGCAAATACAAATCACCTAACTCCATATAATATATTTCCCAGCCTCGCGCCTGCGCCTCTAATAGCATCGCAAAACTCGTATCTTTGTTAATATTAATATGTCGGATTGAATCCATCACCATGCCAAGTTTCAATGTCACAATACTACTCTCATAAGTCATTACCATTATGTTATTTAATGCGATTCACTCTCTTTTTGCAAGTTTAATAATAGATTATTGTTTACCTTTATTTAAAAGTTTGGTATAAAGACTGGCTAACTTTGAAAAACAGGCACATTAGAGGTGAATCATGTCCAAAATTTGTCAAGTAACGGGTAAACGACCCATTACCGGAAACAATGTATCGCACGCAAACAATAGAACGAGAAGACGTTTTAACCCTAACTTACACCACCATAAATTTTGGGTGGAAAGTGAAAACCGTTGGATACGCTTAAGATTATCTG
>JALSIU010000019.1 GCA_026989715.1 Methylomonas sp. | reverse complement strand
TATAGCTATCTAAGAACACCAGTTTTCCTGACTGTATGGATTGCGTTAGCGAAAGTATGCGGGCATAGAGTACAAAAGCCGAGCGACCCCAGTCAGGCCGGCTAGAAGAGAGTAGCCGGAGTAAACCGTTAATAAGTGTTTGCCGTAAATTTTGCAACTGCCGGGTTTCTGTCGCAGAGAGTGTAAACAGAGCCTGTTCAGGACTAAAGGTAAATTGATTATTAAGGGGTTTGTTGGTTTGCAGCGTTTGTAAAAAGAGCAGTTTACTGATGTTGTCCAAATAACGACCGGCAAATGAATAAGGTGCACCGACAAAGGCATTTTCATTGATATGTAATGCATTTTGTGGCCAAGGCGTGGGGCGGTCAGCCGCAAGCTGAGTTTTAATGTGTTGTATTTGTTTATGAATAAAATCAGAGCCGTATTTTTGCCGTATTTTCGTATGCAAAATTTTATGGATGGGAGGGATTGTTTCACGTGAAACAATCTGTGTGGCAAATAATCCGGCGGCGGGGAGGGTTAATAAAGGGGATTGCGTTTGTCGTTTTAATAAAGCAATATTGCGCTTAATTTCATGCAGGGTGGCATCTTGTTGTTTTTGTATTAGAAAATGCAAATTGAAGTAGTTGCGTAGTTGCTTATAGTGTGGCGAACTAAGGTCAATACTTGTTGTGTATAAGGTTCTATTTTCTATATAGCGGTATTGATGGTCAAAATCTGCGCTGGCATGTTTGATAAGGCGAATCATGCCGCCATTGATATGTTGAAAGTGAAAGGTTTCTGTGCCAAACCGTAATGCTGTATGCCCACCGCTGGCATTGCCTTCACTGGCATTAATATATAAATAGGTCAGTGGTTCTGCTAAGGCCATGCAGGGGAGCATCAGCATTAAAAATAGTTTGAGAGCAAGCGTTGCCAAGGGTTGTGTACCTAGTAAATGAAGTGCCCTGCATGAGCATAGACTGATGGGGCTAGATAGAGACTAGCCCTTGTTCGATGAAAACACGTTCAGCACAAGTGATTTTATTGAGCATCATAACCTTTTTGAATCATTTGCATTCTTAATTCATTAGAGTCCGCTAAACTCTTTTTATAAGTTTCATAAACGCCGCCTGTTAATTTTGCTTTTTTCAACGCACGGCCTATACCAACCAAGGTTGTTTCATCATCTTCCCAGTTGGTGATGCCATTTTCTGTGGCAATTTCACTAATACCTGCAACAAATGCGGCGCGTTCAAAGGCGGCTGTGGTGAGGTAGGCGGCCGTGTAGTCCATGATTTTTATTTCATAGGCTTTATTTTTATCAGATGAGAATGAGGAAGGGCTACTGATGATAGAGCCAACGGATTCGGAGAAACTGGTAGAGCTTTCTGATGAGCTTTCGGAGCTGGCCGAAAAAGAACAGGCTTGAGTTAAGCCAATAATAGTTATGGCAAAGAGTTGTGTTTTAATTTGCATGGTTATACCTAAAAAAATATTAGAGGAAGCATAATAATGGCTCTAAGTTTATACAGGTTTTTGGATAAAACCAATATGATTGACTGTTCTTGTGGCAAAATAAGTCAATTATGCGTCAATATATTATTACCAAGCCAATAGGAATATGGCAGAATGATAGCGTAGATTTTTTAACACGGAGATGAATGAGATGACTGACTCTGCAAAATTGTTTTCAGATGCAAAAAATGTAATTCCCGGCGGTGTTAATTCGCCGGTTCGTTCTTTTGGCGGTGTGGGGGGGACTCCCGTTTATATTGACCACGCTAAAGGGGCTTATCTTTATGATACTGAAGGCAAGCAGTATATTGATTATGTTGGCTCTTGGGGGCCTATGATTGTTGGGCATGCACATCCGGATGTACTGGAGGTCGTCAATGCAACTGCCGCAAAAGGATTAAGTTTTGGTGCGCCGACTGAGTTAGAAACCTTAATGGCGAAAAAAATCTGCAAATTAGTGCCTTCGATTGAGCAGGTACGCATGGTCAGTTCGGGAACTGAGGCGACTATGAGCGCGATTCGTTTGGCACGCGGTTATACCGGTCGTAATAAAATTGTAAAATTTGAAGGTTGTTATCATGGTCATTCCGATTCGTTATTAGTCAAAGCTGGGTCGGGCGCATTGACTTTAGGTGTACCGAGTTCTCCGGGGGTACCTGCTGCGGTGGCGGCTGATACCATTACCTTAACTTATAATGATAGCAATTCGGTCAAACAGGCTTTTGCTGAAATGGGGGCGCAAATAGCGGCGATTATTGTTGAGCCTGTTGCCGGCAATATGAATTGTATTTTACCGGCCGCAGAGTTTTTGGAGACTTTACGTGCGGTGTGTGACCAATATGAAGCGGTCTTGATTTTCGATGAAGTCATGACCGGTTTTCGGGTGGATAAACATTGCGCACAAGGACTTTATGGCGTGACTCCTGATTTGACCACATTGGGTAAAATTATTGGCGGTGGTATGCCGGTAGGTGCTTTTGGCGGTGCCCATAAAATCATGTCTGCTTTAGCACCGGTCGGCGGCGTTTATCAGGCGGGAACTTTGTCGGGTAATCCGGTGGCAATGGCCGCAGGTTATAAAACTTTAGAGTTGCTTTCTGCCGCTGATTTTCATGCTGACTTAGCAACAAAAACACAGCAGTTAGTGACGGGTATTCAGCAAAAAGCGATTGCCGCAGGGATTGGCATGTCCTTTAATGCCGTGGGCGGCATGTTTGGGTTGTTTTTTACCCAAGAAGATCATATCAGTTCTTTTGCGCAAGTGATGCAATGTGACCAAGAACTGTTTAAGCAGTTCTTTCATGGCATGTTAAAAGAAGGCGTTTATTTAGCTCCGTCTGCATTTGAAGCAGGTTTTATGTCATCTGCGCACAGTGAGGCAGATATTGAGGCAACCATTGCAGCCGCTGAGCGCGTCTTAAATCAATTATAAGGCTTGAGGCTTATTAGGAGTGATGCGTTGCTCGTCTTCACTCCTAATTATTTTAAGCTAATTCAGAAATTTTAACTCTATATGTTGCATCAAGCTTTATTGAGCCGCTTTTCTTCGCAGGAAGTGGCTTTCATTCAAAAAGCGATTGACCTGCTTGCTCATGTTGAAGCGCAGGAATCCGGTCGTCCGCATGGTGTTGAGGTTGCGGTTAATTTACAGGGCTTAAACGTTGATTCGGCAACGCTATTAGCGGCTATTTTAAGTGATTATCGATTAGTTTCTTACCCGATTGAAGCTGAATTTGGGTCGGTTGTCGCGAGTATTGTGCAAAATGTTGCCGAGCTTAATGCATTAAATGTGTATTCAAAAGAGATTGCGGCTGAGGCTTCGCAAGTAGAAATTCTGCGACGTATGCTTTTGTCGCTTGCGGATGATATTCGCGCAGTTTTAATTAAATTGGCTTATCGTTTGGCGCGTTTAAAAAAACTAGCCCGTGAAGAGCCGGAAATACGGCATTTTATTGCTCAGGAAACACTGGATTTGTACGCGCCTATTGCCAATAGATTAGGTATTGGGCAACTTAAATGGGAATTGGAAGATTATGCTTTTCGTTATTTGAACCCTGAAAGCTATGTGGCTATTGCCAAAGATTTGGAAAGTAAGCGGATTCACCGAGAAGAGTGTATTGCTGATTTTATTGAAATACTGGCCGCTAACTTAAAAAGAATACGTATTGATGCCGGTATTAAGGGACGGCCGAAGCATATTTATAGTATTTGGCAGAAAATGCAGCGTAAAAAATTACCTATTCAGGAGCTTTATGATTTATTGGCTGTACGAGTGATTGTGAATAGTACGGCAGAGTGCTATGAAGTCTTAGGGATGGTGCACCAGCATTGGACGTTTATTCCTAAAGAGTTTGATGATTATATTGCCAACCCTAAAAATAACGGTTATCAATCTTTGCATACGGTGATTTTGGATAGGCATAATAACCGCATAGAGGTGCAGATTCGGACGCAGGAGATGCATGAGTTTGCCGAGCTGGGAGTTGCGGCGCACTGGCGTTATAAAGAGGGCAGTAAACAAGATAAGGCAACTGAAAAAAGTATCGCTTCACTGCGGCAGTTATTAGAAGAAACAGATGGTGAAACCTTACTGGCCAATTTTCGAACCGAGTTATTTTCGGATAGGGTGTATGTACTCACGCCGGCGGGTAAATTAATCGATTTGATTAAAGGCGCGACTCCTCTGGATTTTGCTTATGCGATTCATACCGATTTAGGGCATCGTTGTCGGGGGGCTAAAGTGAATGGACGTATTGTACCGCTCACTTATACCTTGCAGACAGGGGAGCAAGTTGAGGTTTTAACCGTTAATGAAATCGCGCCTAATCCTAATTGGATTGATGCCAAGCCAGCCTATTTGCAAACCCCGCGTGCTATTCAAAAGGTAAAACTTTGGTTGAATCAACAGGGAAGAGAGAAGCATATTTTAATGGGACAGCAGCTTGTAGAGAAATCCGTACAGCGGTTGGGTATTAAAGGTGACTATTTAGCGCAATTGATACAGCATTTTGCTTGCGTAGATGCAGAAAAATTATGGGTATCTTTGGGGCGGGGTACGATTAATGAGAGGCAGTTAAATCATGCATTAAAAGTGATTGCGGGGCTTAATAAAAAAGTCAATTCCCCGAAGCCGGCCGTTGCAGGCAAGGCACATACATTTGAAATCACCGTTGCCGGAACTAATAATATTCTGACTCATTTTGCGCAATGCTGTCAGCCCGATACTGATGATAAATTGATTGGTTTTATTACGCATGGCCATGGTATTGCCATTCATAAAGCCAGTTGTGACAATATAAGCCAATTAAATGAGCAACAACGGCAACAATTGGTTGCCGTGAGTTTACGGGTTAATAAAGAGTGAGGGAAAAATACATACAACCCCAAGGAAATTTAAGTCATGTTATTCAAAGGGAAGTCCTGCTCTGCGCCATGCATTTGAGCCACCTTCCAAATTGATTAGATTGGTATACCCTAATTCATGTAGTGTGCGTGCTGCGCTGACCCCCATAGGGCCTCCTAGGCAATATAAGTAAATAGGAGTGCTTTTATCCTGAGGCAATTGTGCTTGGTAGTCTGCAATGGCATTAAAAGGGATGAATAAATCAGTACCTTTAATGTGCTGTTGCTGAGGGATATGTACATCAAGCAAAAAAACATCTTGAGATTGTAGCGTTGTGCTTAGTTCAGCAGCCGTGATTGTTTTCAGGTAGTCCGGTTTTTGCAGGCCGCACGCCGTTAGGGTAAATAAAGTGAGGAAGTAGGCAATTTTGAGTGTATTTTTAAGCATTTTATGATTCATTGTTTTTTTAAGCATTCCTATTCCGCACAAGCGAGCATTACTTCAATATATTTATCGGTACTGATTAATTTCCATGCATCGGCATAGTTGAGTATATCCTCGTGATGGCTACGCCAGTGCGCTTCGATACCTTCCCAGCCATGTTTGGAAAAAATATGGCCACATTCGGGGCAGATTTTATGATGGAGAGCATCGCTGACAACCGATGCCATCGTTTGCTGGTCAGGACAATATACTTTACTTTGTGGCATATGTTTGTAGTAACTACCCACATTAATGCAAACGATAACCCAATAGCCCCCTCCTTCTTGTGCTGAGGCAGGGTGTACTTCTACTTTATTTTGCATGTTTTTTAGCCTAAAGTTGTGAGCTTTTAATAAAGCTGATAAACAAAAGCACTGCTTAGTTTTAAGGTAAGCAGTGCTACGGATTAAGTCGTATCAGCTGATATAAAATTGGCGCATCATGCCTAAATCTTCATGCTCTAAGTTATGGCAATGGTATAAAAATAAGCCCTTAAAGTCTTCAAACGGTTTGGCAATAACAATTTCTTCACCCGGCATCACTAGGACGGTATCTTTCCAACCCGTATCAATAAAGCCCTCGCTGACTGATTTGTATTCTTCTTGGCGCATGCCTTCAATTTCTCGGGATAATATTTGAAATTGTTGGCCATGTAAATGAATAGGGTGTGCCATAGAAAGCATCATGCCACCACCCATCATGCCCATACCGCCGCCCATTTGCATGCTATTATCCATTTTTTGACCTTTGTCCATTTTCATGGAGCCATGGTCATGAAATATTTTGATTTTTTTAATTGAGCCTAAAGCAACTCGTTCAAAATCCAAGACTCGATTCATGGCAAAGGATTTACCATTTAATTGTGGACGCATTGGTTTCATAGAGATACCGATAGGAATCGGTGTGTTGCGATTATCGACATCTTTATGGCTTAAACGCTGAAAAGGAACTAATTTTTTAGGTAAAGCCGGTGAGTCACTGACTTTTTCGGTTACTTTAAAGCTGGCGATGGCGAATTTATCGCCTTGACCTAAACCACCGCCCATCATACCCATGCCTCCTCCCATCATACCGCCGCCTCGCATA
>JALSIU010000018.1 GCA_026989715.1 Methylomonas sp. | reverse complement strand
CAGGGACTCAATCTGGCTTATGGCGTACTGCTCGATGAAGCCCCTTCAATAGCCAAAGCGACCGTAATAGGCTATTTAGGTGAATATCCTTCCAGACAAACCTTGATGACAGCTTTGCAAATGTTACGCTCTAAAGACGCAGATATGCGCAGACAGGCCTTAGTGGCATTGCAAAGTTTTCCTTTGCAGCATACTGTCGCGCAGATTTTTCCTTTATTGAATGACCCTGTTAAAAGCGTACGTTTGGAAGTCGCGCGCCTATTAGCCGCTGTGCCTTCGGGTACTATGCAAAAACAGCAAGCGGATTTATTGGCTAAAGTAATAGAAGAATATAGACAAAGTTTATTGTTTTCAGCAGATAGGCCAGAATCACAAGTTGCTTTAGCGCAACTTTATAGTCAGCAAAGGCGGATGGGGAAAGCTGAAGCTGCTTTTAAACAAGCACTGATTTTACAGCCAAAATATGTCCCTGCCTATATTAATTATGCTGATTTTTTACAACAGAATCATCAAGAAAAAAGAGTTTTTAAGTTATTACAGCATGGTTTAAAAGCAACGGATGATGCGGTTATTTATCATGCTTTAGGGTTGTGGTATGTACGTCATCAAGATAAAGCTAAAGGCATGGATAAATTACGGCAAGCGGCGCAAATGGATTTAGATAATGCGCGTTTTCAGTATGTTTATGCAGTGGCCCTTGGTGAAAAACAACCTAAACAAGCGATTGCTGTATTAGAATCTTCTTTACAGCGACATAGTGGCCATATAGAAACTCTGGGTGCGTTAGCTAGTTATTATCATCAATTAGGTGATGAATTTAATGCCAGTCGCTATCAGAAAAAAGCGCAGGCAATGATGCAATATACGCCAGCGAAATAGAAACATGTAGGGCGCGGCTTTAGCCCGCCTTTATACGCATAAGCAGCCTTATCATAATAAAGGAAATTTAATCATGATAAAAAAAGCAATAGGCATTATATCTATAACGATTTGTGCTATTTTTTTAACAGGATGCTCAGCATTCGCTCCCAAAGATCCTTTGCCCTCTTGGAATGAAGGCGCGGCTAAAAGCAATATTATTGAATTTGTCAGCACGGTAACTAATCCGTCAAATCCTGCTTATGTGCTACCAGCAGAGCGTATTGCGACCTTTGATAATGACGGGACATTATGGTCAGAACGCCCTGTTTATTTTCAATTATTATTTGCCATAGACCAAGTAAAATCATTGGCTCCGCAGCATCCAGAGTGGAAAACGACACAGCCGTTTCAGGCGGTACTAGAAAATGATATGCAAGCCTTAGCCGCTTCTGGTGAGCATGGTTTGCTTGAATTGATTATGGCAACACATGCGGGTAATACCACTGAAGAGTTTGCGTTGATTGTTAAACAGTGGTTAGCGACAGCTAAACATCCAAAATTTAACCGCCCGTACACTGAGTTGGTTTACCAGCCAATGTTGGAATTATTAGCTTACCTACGTGCCAATAAATTTAAAACTTTTATTGTTTCAGGTGGTGGTATTGAATTTATGCGCCCGTGGGTTGAGCAAGTTTATGGTATTCCACCAGAACAAGTGATCGGTAGTAGTATCAAAACTAAATTTGCCATGCGCGATGGCAAACCTGTATTGGTCAGATTGCCAGAAATTAATTTTATTGATGATAAAGCAGGCAAGCCTGTGGGAATTAACCAGCATATAGGCCGCCGTCCTATAGCTGCTTTCGGTAATTCTGATGGGGATTTACAAATGTTGCAATGGACTGTTGCGGGTGCAGGTAAGCGTTTTTCGTTATTGGTTCATCATACCGATGAAGTGCGTGAATATGCTTATGACAGGGATTCACATATTGGTAAATTGAATAAGGCCTTGGATATTGCCAGGAAAAAAGGGTGGACAGTGGTAGATATGAAAAATGATTGGAAAGTAATTTATTCAGGTCAATAACTGAGAAGGTACGTGATAATGATTGCATAAAAAGCTCTGGCAACAACAGAACAAAAATTATCGCTATTGTTGTCAAGCAACATCATTAATTAATGAAATTTATGCTGAAAGGGCTGAAACTTTCTATACCTAAAAACATAAAAATCCTAAATTGATAATTGTTGACATTATAGTCTCGTTGGGTTGCCTAAGTTATTATGCCACCCATAAATGCAATCCCACCTAAATATCCTAACTTTTAGAGTTTGCGACTGGAAGTCGTTATTTTTTTACCCGACGTGTCTGAGATTGACTATTTCTTCTACGTGGTTGGTTGCCTTGTTTATTTGTGCCTGAACGCTGTCCATCACGATGCCCTACTTTAGGTTTTTTGGGCTTTTTAGGCTTATAGGGTTTTGTATTTAAACGTGACTCGGGTAATACGTGCAGAGGGTCGAAGCCATCTATTATTTCACGGGGTAGTCGTTTTTTAATTAAGCGTTCAATATCAGATAATTGTTGGAATTCATCCGCACTGACTAAAGAGACTGCCTGACCTGTTGCCCCGGCGCGTCCGGTACGGCCAATACGATGCACATAATCTTCCGGGACATTGGGTAAATCAAAATTAACCACTTGTGGTAATTGGTCTATATCTAAACCACGTGCCGCAATATCGGTGGCAACTAATATTCTTATTGCGCCTTGTTTAAATTCTGCCAGTGCTTTGGTACGCGCCCCTTGGCTTTTATTGCCATGGATTGCCGCAGCATGAATGCCTTTTTCTTCTAGGTGACGGGTTAACTGATTGGCACCTCGTTTGGTGCGGGTAAAGACTAGTACTTGCTCCCACTGGTGTTCTTGGATAAGTTGTGTGAGGAGTGCTGATTTTTTTTTCTTATCAACGGGGCAAATCCACTGTTTAACCGTTTCTGCCGTGGTATTGCGCGGACTGACCGAAATTTCAATAGGGTTGTGTACAATGCCTTTGGCTAAACGGCGAATTTCGTCTGAGAATGTCGCTGAGAATAATAAATTCTGCCGATGCTTGGGTAATATCGCTAATATTTTGCGAATATCATGGATAAAGCCCATATCCAACATACGGTCTGCTTCATCTAAAACCAGCACTTCTAATTGGTTGAATTTAATGGCTCTTTGATTGTATAAATCTAATAAACGCCCGGGCGTAGCAACGAGAATATCAACGCCTTTTCGTAAACGCATCATTTGCGGGTTAATTTTTACGCCACCGAACACAACTGTTGATGTTAAAGGTAAATATTTACCATAATCACTAATGCTTTGCCCAATTTGAGCGGCTAATTCACGTGTAGGGGTAATGATTAAGGCACGCGCTTGGTTGGCTTGCGCTCGCTCGCCCTGCGTAAGCAACTCTAATAAAGGTAGCGTAAAGCCTGCGGTTTTACCGGTACCTGTTTGTGCGGCGGCCATCAGGTCAGTGCCTTGCAGTACGGCAGGGATAGCTTGTGCTTGTATGGGGGAGGGGGTGTGATAACCTTTATCGGTAACAGCTTTTAAAATGGAATCGGATAGGCCTAATGCGGCAAAACTCATAGAATCTCTCAGGGTATAATGATTGGAAGTGCTTGTAGCGGACGGGCTAGTTTACAGGAACTGTTTGTATAAGGCTATGATTGGGGTGATATTGTGCATTGCAATTGCCAAGCTGGATAGAAATATGGGGATATTATTAAATTTGTCATCTGGGTGACAGTGATAGGTCGTTTTTATGATTAAACTAATTGCCAATAGAAAAATTTGAGGAGAAAAATTATGAGAACAGATAAATTAACCAGTAAATTTCAAATGGCATTGCAAGAAGCGCAATCGCTAGCACTTGCCAAAGATCATCAAATTATTGAACCCGTACATTTGATGATTGCTTTATTAGACCAAGAGGGCGGCTCTGCGCGCGCTTTATTAAGCAATGCGCAGGTTAATGTGAATCAACTACGCTCTTCTTTAGGGGATGCACTGGATCGCTTACCTACTGTGACAGGGGGTGAGCCAGGTGAAATCAGTATTTCTAACACCTTGGGTAAATTGTTTAATGTGACCGAAAAATTGGCACAAAAGCGCAATGATCAATATATATCCTCCGAATTATTTATATTGGCTGTTGCGGAGAGTAACGATGAAACCGGCAAATTGCTCAAACAGGCTGGTGGGACTAAAGATGCGATAGAGCAGGCAATTGATAAAATGCGTGGCGGGGAAAGTGTTGATGACCCGAATGCAGAAGATCAGCGTGAGGCATTAAAAAAATACACTATTGACCTGACTGAGCGTGCTGAACAAGGTAAGTTAGATCCTATTATTGGGCGTGATGATGAAATTCGGCGCATGGCGCAGATATTGCAACGCCGCACTAAAAATAATCCTGTCATGATTGGTGAGCCGGGGGTTGGAAAAACGGCATTGGTTGAAGGTCTTGCACAGCGTATTGTGAATGGTGAAGTACCTGAGAGCATGAAGTCTAAACGTTTATTATCATTAGATTTGGCGGCATTATTGGCAGGTGCCAAATACCGTGGTGATTTTGAAGAACGCCTTAAAGCGGTGTTGAATGATGTGGCTAAAGCCAGTGGTAACATCATTTTGTTTATTGATGAATTGCATACGATGGTGGGAGCTGGAAAAACGGACGGTGCAATGGATGCGGGCAATATGTTGAAGCCGGCATTGGCGCGCGGTGAACTGCATTGTATTGGTGCCACAACATTGGATGAATACCGTAAATATATTGAAAAAGATGCCGCTTTAGAGCGTCGTTTTCAAAAAGTGCTGGTCGGCGAGCCGACAGTGGAAGATACCATCGGTATTTTACGTGGCTTAAAAGAGCGTTATGAAGTGCATCATGGAATTGATATTACTGACCCCGCTATTATTGCGGCTGCGACCTTATCACAGCGTTATATTACCGATAGGCAGTTGCCTGATAAGGCCATTGATTTAATTGATGAGGCGGCTTCGCGCATTCGGATGGAAATTGATTCTAAACCCGAAAGTATGGATAAATTGGAACGCCGCTTGATTCAATTAAAAATTGAACGTGAAGCATTGAAAAAAGAATCCGATGAGGCTTCTGTCAAACGCTTGAATGAGCTGGAGTCAAAAGTTAATGAGCTAGAAAAAGAATATGCTGATTTAGATGAAATATGGAAGGCCGAAAAAGCAGCAGTACAAGGCTCGGCTCATATTAAAGAAGCATTGGAGCAGGTAAAAATTGAGTTGGAAACCGCGCGTCGTGCCGGTGATTTGCAACGTATGTCTGAATTGCAGTATGGGCGTATTCCAGAGCTGGAACAGCAACTTGCACAGGCAGCGGCGGCAGAAACAACAGATTTTCAGTTATTACGTAATAAAGTGCGTGAAGAAGAAATTGCTGAAGTGGTAGCACATTGGACGGGTATTCCGGTATCTAAAATGCTGGAAGGTGAGCGGGATAAATTGCTTAGAATGGAAAGCGAAATCGGCAGGCGTGTGATTGGCCAAGAAGAAGCGGTGACTGCGGTGGCGCATGCCATTAGACGTTCACGCGCAGGCTTGTCTGAGCCTAACCGCCCTAATGGGTCATTTTTGTTTTTAGGGCCGACCGGTGTGGGTAAAACAGAATTATGTAAAGCGTTAGCTAACTTTTTGTTTGATACTGAAGACGCAATGGTGCGTATTGATATGTCCGAATTTATGGAAAAACATTCGGTTGCGCGTTTGATTGGTGCGCCTCCCGGGTATGTAGGCTATGAAGAAGGCGGCTATTTGACCGAAGCGGTCAGACGCAAACCTTATTCGGTTATTTTATTGGATGAGGTAGAAAAAGCACATGCCGATGTATTTAATGTGCTGTTGCAAGTTCTGGATGATGGGCGTTTAACAGATGGTCAGGGGCGTACCGTTGATTTTCGTAATACGGTGATTATCATGACCTCTAATTTAGGCTCTCATGTTATTCAGGAAATGGCGGCGGAAGGGGATTATGACAAAATGAAAGCGGCTGTGATGGAAATTGTTGGTTCGCATTTTAGACCTGAGTTTATTAATCGAATTGATGATGCGGTTGTTTTTAGGCCATTGGATCAAGATGCGATACGCAAAGTGGCAGGTATTCAGCTACAAAACTTGCAAAATCGCTTACTAGATAGAGAGATGCAGCTTCAGGTATCCGATGAGGCACTCGATTTATTAAGTGCGGCGGGTTTTGATCCTGTGTTTGGTGCGCGGCCTTTAAAACGTGCTATCCAAACCAATATCGAAAACCCATTGGCTCAGGAGATGTTAAGTGGTAAGTTTGTACCGGGTGATACGATTGTCGTGACCGTTGAGCAGGGGCGGTTTGTCTTTCAGAAAGCCTAAAAAGTGGCTTGGCATGTTTGTTAAGTGTCGCAGTTGTGCAAAGAGTGATGCGGTTTTAACTTTTTGCACAACTGCAGGAGGGTAGGGGGAGTGCACTTGGCGCTTCCCTTAATTTATAAACTAAAAC
>JALSIU010000017.1 GCA_026989715.1 Methylomonas sp. | reverse complement strand
ATTGAGAAAAACAACTACGATGCAACAAAAGCATCTATCAAAAACGCTGTAGCCGGAACTCCTACTGCAGCTGAAGTTGTTGCTCAGAAAGCAACTGCAGAGCATCCATTTGCTACAAACAAAGTTTAATCTTAACGATTAAATAATAAAGAAAGCCTCGGTTTACCCGGGGCTTTTTTTTGCCTAAAATTTATAGTTGTTAGCAAGTACTCTAGTCTAGCAAGCAGCCATAAAAAAGCCTTCATACAAAAATTGTATGAAGGCTTTTGTTAAATTACGAATGTTACGTTAGATTTTGCCATCTAAGCCCATTTGAAAGTACTTATGGGTGATTTTATCTTGGTTTTCTAATAACCAGTCAATATCAGGTGTATTGGTCATCGCTTTATGAATGGCTTGTGCAGTTGCTTTGCGATGAATATCAAAAAGAATTTGATGGTCTAGGTTATCATCTGTCGCAACGCTTGGGTTTAGCCAAACTGAACAGATAATTCCTAAATCATTCGCTTTTTCTTTAGGAATATCACCTGCACGTACTGCATCTAATACGCCGTTAGCAATCGCCGCTTGTACCGTTCCCATTAAGATATTGGTATAACGGTTGTTGTTTACCGTTACTTTACTGACCATTAATGTCACGGGACGTACTTGAATATCGGTGTTTAAAATAGCAAAAACTTTAGAGTGCCCCTTAGTTTGGTCGCCGGTTAAAGTGGCTAATGCAGTTCCAACAGGGCCGTCCAATTCACCAATGACAATTTCAGGCTCGGCTGCTGTTCCGGCAGGGCCACCTGCAACTAATGCTTCACCTGTACGCATGACGATTCTATCGCTCATAATTTTCTCCAAAAAAGTTAAATGAATCATGTGATAACCCAGTAGAATAACATTTTTTTAAGAATAGTTTTAGTGCCATGTCCAAACTAAGTGTAAAAAACCATGATCGGGATGTTGCAGGCTATCGGTATGTCTATCCTGTTATCTCCAGACGCTCCGGTGGTTTATCTATCGGGATTAATTTTAATACCAATAATGCGTGTAATTGGGGCTGTGTTTATTGTCAAGTCCCTGATTTAACGATAGGAGCGGCACCTGCATTAGATTTTGCATTATTAGCTCAGGAATTAAGCGAATTTTTACATGACGTACTGCATGGCAGGTTTTATGAGCGATTTCAGTTAGCACCGGATATGCGGGTAATTAAGGATATTGCTATTTCGGGCAATGGTGAGCCTACCAGCGTTAAAGAGTTTGCTAAAGCCATTGCCGTTGTGGTTGCGCAAGTTGAACAAGCCAATATTCCAGAGCCGTATCAATATGTATTGATTAGCAATGGCAGTTTACTGCATAAAGCGGATGTGCAGGCGGGGTTGCAGTTATGGCATCAACATCATGGACAAATTTGGTTTAAGCTAGATAGTGTGAGTGAGTTGGGTAGGTTGCATATTAACCATACGGCGATGGGTTTACAGCAGCAGAGCGCTAATTTATTGCTTGCAAGCAAACTTTGCCAAACTTGGGTGCAAACCTGTGTTTTGACCTTAGCCAGTGAAGGACAGCGTTATGGCTTGCTTGAGGAGCAAGAGCAAATCGCTTATTTGGCATTTCTGCGTGATATGCTGGCCGAGACTTCTTTGCAAGGTGTTATGTTGTACGCACTTGCCCGACCTTCTTTGCAACCTGAGGCGCAACAGATTACCAGTGCAACAAAAGCGCAGTTACAGGCATTTGCTGGCCGTATTCGTCAGCTAGGTTTGATGGTGCAGGTTGCATGCTAGCGTTTTAGGCATTGTGTTTGCCATCAAATTGACCAAAACGTAATAACATTAAGGGGAGTAGTAACAAATTAAGTATCGTTGATGAAGTCAGCCCCCCCATAATGATGGCTGCCATAGGTCCCATTATTTCCAAACCTGGGCTATCGCTATTTAAGGCAATGGGAGACATGGCCAGTGCGGTGACTAATGCGGTCATAAGTATGGAAGGCAATCGCTCTTGAGCACCTTTTAGGGCAGTTTTTAAGTTCCAGGGCAAGCCCTCTGTGGTCACGAGATGTTGATAGTGAGAAAGCAACATAATGCTGTTGCGCACCGTGATGCCAAATAAAGTAATAAAGCCAATGACTGATCCCACCGATAAATTGGCATCAGTGATGATAACTGCAAAGATACCGCCTATTAATGAGAAGGGGATATTGATTAAGGCAATTCCCGTATGGCGTAGGTTATTGATAGCAATATAAATAAAAATCAATACGCCGATACCGGCAAGCAATGAGTGTAGTAATAATTCCTGTTTGGCTTGTGCTTGTTCAATGGCAGCTCCTGTAAATTCAGGGTAGCTATTGGCTTGGAAACTGATTTGCTCGTTTACCTGTTGCTTGAGTTCTTGCATAAAGGAAGCTATATCACGGTCTGTAACATTACAGGTGATGCTTTGGCGTCTTTGTGCGTTTTGGTGCAAGATATTGTAACGACCGGCACCATGTTTAATCTCTGCAAGTTGTGCAAGTGTTATCAATTTGCCACTGAGTGTGCGTAGTGGCAATGTGAGTATTTTATCAGGTTGTTGCCGCCATTTTGGCTTTAAAGTCACCGTAATATCTAGGCTACGGTTATCTTGTAGATGTGTGCCGACCACTTCGCCTTTATAAGCGGCTTGTATGGCTTGTAAGACTTGTGCAACGGGCACTCCCCAGAATTTGAGTTTATCTTGGTTTAGTTGAATTTGAATTAAAGGCGTGCCGGGCGGAGAGCGCAGTTGAATATCGGTTGCGCCCCGTATGGTGCGCATCAGTTGCGCAACTTCTTGCGCTTTATTGTCTAGCATATTCAAATCACGACCATAAATATTGACGACGATAGGGGAGGTATAGCCTGAAATGGTTTCATCAATGCGTTCAATTAAAAATGTATTGGCTTCATATAAAATGCCTGGAACATTGCTTAGAATATCGCGTAATTGCTCTAGGACATCATGTTGCGCGATACTCGAAAGTGGCCGCAGGCGCACTTCATATTCGCTGTAATGACTGCCATAGGTATCTGCACCGCGTTCAGCACGCCCTGCCCACTGCGATACCGATTCAACCGCGGCAATTTGTTGCATTTGCGCACTAATCAGCTTACCTTGCCGAATAGACTCCGTGAGTGATGTGCCCGGAATGCTGGTGGTATGCACAATATAATGGCCTTCGCGCAGTTCAGGCAAAAATTGATGACCTAGGGTAAAAAATTGTTGTATTGCCAGGGTCGAGATAATGAAGCAAAGGCTGGCAATCAATTTAAAATGTCGATTAATTAGCTTGAGCAAGCGTATGTATAAAGGATTTAAGTAGCGAATAACAGGGGGAGTGCGATTAAATTTTATAGTGTGACTGAGTAGCGCGTAGCACATGGCAGGGGTCAGTGTTAAAGCAATCAGCAGAGACATCATAATGGCTAAAATATAGGCATAGCCTAGTGGTGCAAATAAGCGTCCGGCCACGCCCTCTAAGGTTAATAACGGCACAAAAACCAAAGCAATGATAAAGCTGGCATACACGACCGAACTACGTACTTCCATAGAGGCACTATAAACGACTTTATGAGGTGCAAAGGGCGTGGGTAAATCGCGATTTTCGCGTAATCTGCGAAAAATATTTTCGGTGTCAATAATGGCATCATCAACCACTTCTCCTAAGGCAATGGCTAAGCCGCCTAATACCATGATATTTAAGTTAATTCCGAATTCCAATAAGATGAGGGCGGCACTGATTAAGGATACCGGAATGGCAACGGCAGAGATAAAGGCTGTGCGTAAGTTATATAAAAATAAATATAAAATAATGATGACAAAAAAACCGCCTAATAATAAATGCCCCGATAAATTATGCACCGATGTTTGAATATAATCAGCCGGCCTGAATAAGTGTGGATAAAAATGAATATTTTGCTGTTTAAATAAAGGCGTAAATTCACTTAAAACTTGCTCTACGGCCGTGGAAACCGTTAAGGTATTGGCATCGTATTGGCCAATTATCATTATGACAATGCCTGATTGCCCCATGATTTGTGCCGCTCCAATCGCAGGCTCCGGTGCATACTGAATGTTAGCAATATCACCTAATAATACAGTATGTTGCTCGCTGTATTGCACGACACTTTGCCGTAATTGTTCGGGGGTGGTGGCTTGCCCTGTTACTTGTAGTGTGAAGCGTTGATTCTCATTTTCAATAAAGCCGCCGCCTTGAATTGCGCCCGCTTGCTTCGCGGCGCGAATCACTTCTGCAAGTGATAAATTAAAATAGTGTAATTTGTTAGGGTTTACTTGGATTTGTACTTGCCTAATTTCACCGCCAAAGATATTGACATCTGCCACACCGGAAACGGCCAGCAGGCGTGGCACAAGTAATGAATCAACCAAATCACGCAATTGCATCAGGTTTTGTGTTTTGGAGTTGAGGCCAATCGTAAGCACCGTTGCCGAGGCAGAGCTTAAGGGGACAGGAATAGGTTGCTGCACACCGGGCGGCAGTTGTTGATTTAAACTTGCGAGGCGTTCGGTTACCAGTTGGCGGTTACGATAAATATCACTATTTTCAGCAAAAATAGCGGTCACAACGGAAAGTCCTTGTATTGATTCAGAGCGAGTAAATTGCAAACCCATCAGGCCGCTAATGGCTGTTTCAATACGCTGAGTGACTAATATTTCTACCTGCTCAGCAGAATACCCTGGGGACTCTGTTTGAATGATAATCTGTTTGGGGGCAAACTCAGGGAAAATATCTAAACCTGCCTGACTGAGTTGATAGCCGCCATAAAATAGTATAAGAATGGCCAGAGCAATCATTATGCCGTAGAAACGTATCGAAAATCGGACTAGATAGGAAAGCATAGGCGGGTATTGAGTAAGTAGAGTCAGGCGTGAGGGAAATTGTAAATTATTAAAGGTGTTAGCGTTATTGCTTAGTCATCGTCGTCGTCATCATCATCTTCTGTAGGTATTTGATTACGAAATTCTTCAGACAACAGCATTTGTGCTCCTGATATGACTAATTTATCCCCTTCTTGTAAGTCATCTTGAATAAAATAGGTGCTTGAATCAATTAGTTTTTTATGGGTAATTTTAATGCGTTTGAATAGTTCATCATTGATTTGTAAATAAACAAATGCTTGGCCTAAGTGCCAAACCAGTGCCGAGCTTGGAATACTAACGCCGTTTAAGGTTTGCTCCGGTAGTGGAATCCATATGGCCGCGCGTTGCTGAGCGGGTGTTTGTGCGGTTTCGGTCAAATAAAAAAAAGGTGTGCCGATTTGCTGAGTTTGTTGTGTGTTTGCATAGTTAAAAGCAGGTGCTAGCAAGCTGGCCTGTTGTGCAGACTCACGTAAACCAAAGGCTGCAATGGCAATGCTAGTACTCGGTTGCTTTATGTTGGGCGGCAGGTACACTAAATAAAGCGATTTGTTTAAAGTATCTAACATAGCGGAATCTTTACTTAAAAACTGCTGGCTTAATTTATCGCCCCAAGTGCTACGGGTTTGTAAACGTAGGTTGGTAATTTGTTGTTGCAGAGCGTGGTGTTTTGTTTGTGCAATCTTAAGTTGGCTTTGTTGGTCAAGTAATTTGCGTATGGAGGTGGCATTATTGCGGTGTAAACTTGCAATGCGCTTAGTATTTTGCTGTGCACGGTCGAGTGTAATTTCAGCCACAGCCTGTTCTGTCATAAGCTTAAGATATTGTTGCCGAGTATTGAGCAAAGGCGTTAGATTAACGCGTGTCGCAAAACCGGTAAGTTCTGGGGTATATTGTGTATTGACTAACACTTGTGTTGTAAGCGCGATACTTAATTGTTGTTCCGGCTCTATTTGTACGCTAAAAGCATCATCTGCATAAATTAAAGGTATTGGTAATAGAAAGAGGCAGATGAGAGAAAGGGATTTAAACATAAAGGGAAAGAGTTGAGTTTAAGCCGTTATGCAGATATTTTTGGGGTTCAAGCCCTTAAATTTTTGAGAAATTTAAGGGGGGAAGTATTGATTGAACCTGTTTTTAAAAAGCTTACACAAGTGAATGCCTATCTGTGTTAAGGGCAAGGTGGTTTTATATAATAGCTCCAATTTTCTCGCCAAGTTGTACTTTTTTACCAGGCAAAAAATCATGTTGCCAGTTCATGACATTGTTGCCATATAAAACAATAATTGTAGACCCCATGTTAAAACGCCCCATTTCTTCACCACGTTTTAATTTAGGTGCGGTTTCGGAGGGGTATTGCCACGTTTGTATGGATTTTGTCGTAGGGGGTGTCACTTCGCCATGCCACACGGTTTCAATGCTGGCAACAAAAATAGCCCCCACTAAAACTAATGCCATCGGCCCAATTTCAGTTTCAAAAATGGCGACAACACGTTCGTTGCGTGCAAATAAGCGCGGGACTGAATTCGCTGTTGCGGCATTTACGCTAAATAAACGTCCCGGTATATGAATCATTTCTTTTAATAAGCCATCTAATGGCATATGTAAGCGATGATAATCTTTGGGAGATAAGTAGATGGTGGTGAACTTGCCTTTATTAAAAGGGGCGGCACGTTCGGCATCGCCGCCTAATAAATC
>JALSIU010000016.1 GCA_026989715.1 Methylomonas sp. | reverse complement strand
TACCAGTCAATACAGAAGTTGAGTTACTCGGGTTTACACGTAAAGCGATTAAAATTAAGCTCCTTAAAGCAAACCAGGATCTTTTAATAGAAAATGTGGCTAAACATACAGGTGAGACCCCTCATCAAGCATTTGTGAAATTATTTGCTAAACGGCCTTTGGACTTAAGAGCCTTTAGCAAGCTAGAACGTAAAAAAATTAAGCAAGGCCAAGTTGCCAAAGGTATGACTAAGAAAGCTGTTTTAGTGGCGATTGGTTATCCACCGATAACAAGAACGCCTACTTTAGAGGCAAATGAATGGACTTATTGGCGTAATCGCTTTAGAACCTTTATCGTTTATTTTAAAAATGGCAAGGTGAGTCACATCAAAACCTAATTTTTATGAATGATATTCCTAAAAATTGTACCGTACTGGTTATAGGTGGTGGTCCTGCCGGTAGCAGTGTGGCCACCCATTTAGCCAAACAAGGTATTGATGTCGTTTTACTGGAACGTGCTTTGTTTCCGCGTAATCAAGTGGGGGAGAGTTTAATTCCGCATTTTTGGAAATTTACCGACCAATTAGGTGTGTCTGAAAAAATTGAGCAACAAGGATTTGTGAGTAAAGCCGGCGGTATTACGGCTTGGAATGGTAAAATTCATCAGATTTCCTTTGCAAAATATGGTTATAAACGCCCAGGTTTGCATGTTGAGCGCGATATTTTTGATCAGATTTTACTGCAGCATACACAAAGACAAGGTGCTCAAGTTTTTCAGCAGGTCGTGGTTAAAAAAATAGATATTGACTCAGCATCCCCCATCGTAAGTTATGTTGATGCACGTGCAGAGGTGAATATTGAAGGCTGCCTACAATGCCGTTTTGTGGTCGATGCCAGTGGTCATAGTTCGGTGATGGCGCATCAGTTAGGAACTCGGAAAACAATTGATCCGAGTCTTAATTTTTTGTCTTTGTGGGGCTATTTTAAAAACTCACGCTATGTGGGAGTCGATCGCAGGAGCCATGCCGTAGCAGATTTGCAAACGGTTGCGCCTGTCACCTTTGTGATGTCGCATGCGGATGGGTGGCTTTGGCATATTGTCTTACGTGAAAAAACCAGTGTCGGTTTAATTGTACAATCCGGCAAAATGAAAGGCATGAACAAAAGCCAACGCGCACTTTATTTTCAACAAAGTTGTGCCACATTGCCTTATTTAAAAAATCTATTAAATGATGCCGAATTTGTGGAACACTCTCTGCAATATCGACCTGATTATTCATATTATGTGACACAAATTTGCCGGCAAAATTATTATTGCATTGGTGATGCGGCCGGTTTTGTAGACCCAGTGTTTTCTCATGGTGTCCAGAATGCATTTTATAATGCTGCTGTCACCGCTTTAGCAATTACGGAATCACTAAAAAACCCAGATAAAAGCGCGCGTTTTGCTCAATTATGTGCAAGCCGCATACAGCAGTTTTATAGTTTTTCCAGAGCATTATCCTTAGGCGATATTGGCAAAAATGGCGTAAATCGCGCTTTAGTGACATCTTTAATGAAATCTATGCCACAGCTAGAATTAGAACTGATGTTAGTGGCTTCGGAGATGACCAATCGTTCAGAGAATTTTAAGCAACTTGCGCGAGATGCGGGAGTATGGGCGCAATTTGCTGAACAAGAGAATAAGTCAAATTTAGGGTTTATTTCAGAGCTAAATTTATAAGCCGTGGATTATTTATTGTAATAGGCTTTTATTTGCGGTAACCAACGTGGTACATGATTTTTATATACCTGCCACTCAGTCCCAAACCTTTTTTCAGCCCAAGGCTCTTCGTGCATCTTGACCCTAAAGTAAAAAGCCGTCAATAAGCATATGCTAAAGCCAAAAATAAAAGGTGAGGCCGTTGTTATAATCCAGCCGGATAAAATAAAAAAGACGGCAATATACATTGGGTTTCTAACGTGTCGGTATAAACCAATGGTTACCAGTTTTTTAGGAGGATCCCAAGGGGCTAATGTGCCTTTGCCTGCGACATAAAAGTCACGCACGCACCATAAAAGCATCATTAAACCAAAGCCAATCACAATTAAGCCTAGTAATAAATAAGGTGAGCCTTTAAAAGGGTCATATTGTGCAAGTAGGTAAGGCGTGATGCCGGCCACGACAACCGGTACCAGTAAAAAAGCAAGTAAGGCACGAAAAAACATAATGAGTGACAGTGTTGAGGGGGAATTTTAGTATTATGACTTGCTTTTATAACCACTACCAGTACCTAATAATGCCGCAATCATATTCTTTTGGATTTCTGAGCTACCGGAAAATAAGCGACTCGCCATTGCATCTTGTACCAAGACGGCCATTTTTTGGGTAGCCATGAGGCCACTAGCTCCCATAATATGCACCGCATCAAGACTCGATTGTAAAAAAGCGTCTGCGGCAAAAAGTTTTGTCTGTGCGCTGGCTAAACTAATGCGCTTATTGTTATCTTTTAATCTGGCGCATTCATTCACCCATAACAGACTACTGTCTAAGCGTAGCTTCATGTCGGCAATTTTATGACTAATAGCTTGTTTATGACCTAAATGAGTGTTTTCCACCCTGCGTTTACGGCTGTACTGGATAATCTGTTGTAGTTGCCAGTGCATAATGCCGTTGATACCTGCAAAAATAAAGGCACGCTCTAACTCTAAAGCACTTTGAATCATCATATTGCCTGCCCCCGCTTTACCGAGTAGGCGATTGTGGGGAAGCTGGCAATCTTGCAAAATAATGTCGCCCATCGTCGCGCTTGCACAGCCATCAACTTGAGACGCATCGGTAAAATTTGCTCCTAAATCATCTGCGCGCACAATAAAAGCGGATAGTTTATGATCTAATTTTGCATAAACAATCATCATATCTGCAATAGGCGTATTGGTGATAAAGCGTTTCTGGCCATTAAGTACAAAGCCGGTTTGTGTTTTACCGGCATGCGTTGTGAGTGCATTAAGGTCTGAACCGGCTTGTGGTTCGGTAATGGCATGACCTGCGATGATGTCTCCGGCCAGTAGTGCAGGTAGCCAAGTGGTTTGTTGCTCGGCACAGCCATAGCGCAGTACAGGAAAAACTGCTCCCCATAAGTGTGCATTGATTGATAAAACCAAGCCTGTATCTTGACAAGATTTGCCTAATGCAAAATGGGCGGCGACCAGTGCCTGAAAATTATCACCTAAGCCACCGAACTCTGTTGCAATGGCATGTTTTAATAAGTTTTTGGCTGCGCAATATTGTAAGCGGTGTTTAGAGGCTAGGGCGTTACCCATAGGGGGGATTTGTGAATAAGTCATGGCTTATTGAATAAAGATTGAATGGCTTGATAATCTGTTTTGCCGTTCGATAAAACAGGTAAGTTGGCTAAGGTAATAAATTGACAGGGTTGCATATAAGCTGCAAGTTGTTGGCGCAAGGGCTTAATGCTAGTTGCTAAATCAGCTCCCGGTTTTAATACCACCGCCGCTACAGGGCGTTGTCCACTGGTTTTATCTTTTATGCCAACGACTGCACAGGCAGCTATGCCTGTCAGTTGATTGATATTATGCTCAATTTCGGCGGGTTCTACTCGATAGCCGGAACATTTCAGCATGCGGTCTAAGCGTCCGTGGTAACAATATTCACCCTGTGCATTACGCGAAACTTTATCGCCTGTTGGGTAGTCGCTTGTTTGCAACGCGTGTAATTTTCCTGCCTGCCAATAACCGGAAAAATTGCTAGGACTGTTGACTAATAGCTCTTGTGTTTCGGGATTGATGCTTAAGTTTGCCTGACAGGCAGGTTTGCCTATGGGGATATTTTGTGTCGTGGTGAGTTGTGCCCGTTCAATCCGCCAATAACAACAGACATTTGTTTCGGTAGGGCCGTATAAATTATATAGCTCAGTTTGCGGGAGTAAGTTGGTTAGTGTAATGAGCTGTGCACTAGGAAAGACTTCTCCGGCAAATAATAGTTGTTTTAATTTAGGGAGGGGCGTGTCATGTAAAGAGCCTTTTAAAGCTAAAAAACTTAATATTGACGGAACGGTATACCATACTGTGATTTGCTGGTCGCTGAGCCAAGTACTCAGGCGGCTTGGGGCTAAAGTCAATGGTGCAGGTATAAAATAAACGCTGGCACCTGCGGCAAGACTGGTGAATAAATCAAAAATAGATAAATCGAAATGAAAAGGAGTCAGGCTGGCAAGGCGTGCCGTGGCATCAATATGGAAAGTTTGCTGCGCCCAATGGCAAAAATTGAGCAAAGCACTGTGACTCAGCGCGACCCCTTTCGGGGTACCGGTTGAGCCCGAGGTGTAGAGTATAGCGGCTAAAGCACTTGCACTTACATCGCTTAAGTGAAAATCTGCCGTCGTATGCAGAATATCCGTTAAATCCAGCCATTTCTCATTGGCCTTTAGCCAGTGAGGTGCAGTACCAAGGCCAATAATATATTTAGGTTGCGCATCATTAATAATAAAGTTTAAGCGTGGTGCAGGGTTTTTAATATCTAAAGGCAAATAAATTGCCCCTGCACTTAAAATACCATAAATACAACTGGCCGCATTAATACCGCGCTCTAAGGCTATGGCAATACAACAACCTTGTGCTGATTGCTGTTGCAGGTAAGTTGCTATTTTAGCGACGCGTGCCTGGAATTGCTGGTAGCTAATGTATTGCTCAGCTTCTACAAACGCCCATTTTTCGGGCGATTTTGCGCATTGCTGCAAAAAATGACTGACGATATTCATAGCAATATAGCAAAAAACTTAAGGCGTTAGTAATTCAACAAGGACTTGTTCATGTAACTGCTGAATCCATTGCGGCGTAAACAAGGGTTCAATAAAGTTATAACTTAAGGTTAAGCGGTCATTGAATTGACAGCTTAAAAAAGCCAATGCCGGAGGGCTGGTAATTTGGCATAAATGGAATACTTGGGTAATTTTGCTGCCAAACAGCGAGGTGGTCGATAAATCAACTTGGCCGATATCAGAAAACCAAAAGGAACTTCGTTCAGTACCGGAAGCATAAGATTTGCGTAATTCTTGGCCATGACGTTGCAACGATAGCCAGCTGGCAGCCCACATAACCGGCAAGAAAGCATAGTCTAATTTTTCGCGTATGACTTGGACGTGTTGTTGTTTAAGATGTTGAAATAATGCATCGCGATCATGCAATATCGCTTTAGGTGCTTGCGCAAATAAAGCCCCTACATGATTGCCGAGTAGTGGGCTTAAGGCTTTATTTTTACGTAAATTAAAAGCATAAGGGGTGCAGTAGGCATCCCCTGTTTGTTCGGGATTCATTTTATGCAAAGCGCGCATTAAACACCCAATATAATACAAACTGGTACCGGTCATGCCGACCTGTTGCCTGCTGAGTTTATTAATGGTCTGTGTTTGCGCCTGAGTTAGTGTATAAGTGTTAAAATTTAATGCTTTAGGCGTTAATGACGTGTCGGCATGGATAATGCTTTGCAGTTTATCCAGTTGCGTAATATAGCGTTTAGCGTTGAAAAAAAAACGGATTTTTTGCCACCATTTATATTTGCCTAATTGTTGATTGACAAGCGATGCTTGTTTAGGAAAATCAAATGTACGGCGTTGCTCGGCACTATCAGTACACAGATATTGCAAAATTAAGCCTGTACCTTTGGCATCACAAAATGGATGCATCCAGCGTAGTAGCAATGTGGTTTTATGATCGCTTTGAATCAAATGAAAGCTGATGGGCGCGAGCGTTGCACGCGGCTCTTTATGATTCAGTAAGCGCGTGATGGTAGTGTGGTGAAAGGCAGACTCATTAACATTGCTTGGTGCATGGTGCTGAATGAATAATTGATGCTTATATTCACGTTCAAACCAAAAAAAACGCTTACTGCGCTGTTGTAAAGAGGCATAAGCTAAGGGAAAACGCTCACCAAACTCTAAAATACGTTTATTTAGCGCATGAATATCAGGTGTTTTTTCAAGTTCTAGGGCATAGCCACATAAACTTCCCGGCATATTCTCCTGACGAATCTCCTCATCCATGGTTAAAGTAAGATAATCGGCAGGATTAAGTGCTAATAAGGGTTCTTTTTGGGTACTGCTCATTTTTGGTGACCTAAAATCCATTGTTCCAGTGCATTAAAGGATTTTACATTATCCGGGTCAATTTCGGCATCAGGTAAGGTGACGCCAAATTGTTCTTCAATAAACATAATTAAACGCATAATTCCCATACTATCTAATCCCGCCTCCAGTAAATCTGCATCATCAGAAAAACTGTCCGGTTCTGCTACAAAAATAAGTTCATCAAATATAAAGGTACGAATTTTTTGTTTCATGTTGAATATAACAATTAGCGTTATTTATGCAAGGGTGTATTTAAAATCAATAGAGCAGGGTACGCATTGCGTACCCGTTGATTGCCAACCATTTATGAAGAGCATCCGCCTCCGCCACAGCATGAAGTGGCGGGAGGGGTGTTTGCTTCACTGCGGCTTGCACCGGCCGCCGCTATTTCTGCTAAGTAACTCGGCCAAAGCGTGTCGTATTCATTACCTAGTTTATAAAGTAGCTCCCACGTATAAATGCCACTGCTATGACCATCACTAAAATCGGGGGCAATACCATAGTTACCAATGGGTCTTATTGAATTTATCGTCACATTCTCTTTACCGGTCTGTAATGTTTCTTGACCCGGTG
>JALSIU010000015.1 GCA_026989715.1 Methylomonas sp. | reverse complement strand
CCAAAAGCGAAGCAGTTGATTGAAACAGAAAGAGAGAAGTTTTTATTTGGTAGTGGATTTCAAATGCCGGAAGGCTATGTGCCGGTAAAAGAGTAGGTTGTGCGATAAATAACAAGTGAAGCGAGGTTGATGCCTCGCTTCATGTATCATCTGCTAGCGTTTCATTGAATCAAAAAATTCAACATTGGTTTTAAAGTCTTTTAATTTACCTAAGACAAATTCTGATGCGGCCATTTCATCCATGGGTTGTAGTATTTTACGTAAAATCCAAGTTTTTTGTAGTTCTTCCGGGCTGACTAAGTAGTCTTCACGGCGCGTACCTGAGCGGTTGATGTTGATTGCAGGGTAAACGCGTTTTTCAGCAATTTTGCGTTCCAAGTGCAATTCCATATTACCCGTGCCTTTGAATTCCTCGTAAATAACCTCATCCATTCGTGAGCCGGTTTCAACCAGAGCAGTTGCAATAATGGTGAGACTGCCACCTTCTTCAATATTACGTGCCGCACCAAAAAAGCGTTTAGGTTTTTCTAGGGCATTGGCATCAACACCACCTGATAGTAACTTTCCTGATGAGGGGGCAACCATATTATAGGCGCGAGCTAATCGAGTCAGTGAGTCTAACAAAATAACCACATCGTGTTTATGTTCCACTAAACGCCGCGCTTTTTCGATGACCATTTCAGCAACTTGTACATGGCGTGTTGCTGGTTCATCAAAGGTGCTGGAAATCACTTCGCCGCGGATACAGCGTTCCATTTCGGTGACTTCCTCAGGGCGCTCATCAATGAGTAGCACTATCATATAGCACTCAGGATTATTTTCAGCAATAGCATGTGCTAAGCTTTGCAGAATCATTGTTTTACCTGCTTTAGGAGGTGAAACAATCAGTCCGCGCTGGCCTTTGCCAATTGGGGCGATAAGGTCAATGACACGACCTGTCAGGTCTTCGCTAGTGCCATTTCCCAGTTCCATATTGAAGCGTTTGTTAGGAAATAAAGGGGTTAGATTGGAGAAAAGAATTTTGTGTTTTGCATTTTCCGGCGGCTCAAAATTTATTTTTTCAACTTTGAGCATGGCAAAATAACGTTCGTTATCTTTTGGGGGTCTTATTTTTCCGCTAACGGTATCGCCGGTACGTAAGCTAAAGCGTCTGATTTGACTGGGGGAGACATAAATGTCATCAGGCCCTGCGAGATAGGAACTGCCGGGAGTGCGTAAAAAGCCAAAGCCATCTTGCAATATTTCTAAGACGCCATCGCCGTAGATGTCCTCTCCACTTTTTGCTTGTTTTTTTAAGATGGAAAAAATGACTTCTTGTTTTCTCGTTCGAGAGACATTTTCGAGGCCAAGTTGCTCAGCGAGCGTGATAATTTCTGTGATTGGTTTTAGTTTTAGTTCGGTAAGGTTCATACTAAAGAAAATTTAAAGATGAGCTAGCTATGTTAAGATGCTGAAAGGTAAATTTAGCATTTATTCAAAGAAGTAGCTTAAAAAAGATGCAGTTATTTTGATATGGGTGGTACAAAGGAATGAGTACCAGAAAGGCATTATACGCATAAAACCAGGAAGTAACAAATAATGATTGTTACTTCCTGGGGTAAAAGCTAATTGAGCTACCAATACAAGAATCTAGGGCTATAATAAAGTGCCATCGCTAGTTTTTGACCGGCTATTGAGCGATATTCGAGCTCAGGCAATACTATATTAGCATCTAATTAAATATTGTCGTCGATAAATTGAGCAAGCTGAGATTTTGTTAATGCACCTACTTTTGTCGCTTCAACATCGCCTTCTTTAAATAGCATTAATGTTGGAATCCCTCGCACGCCATAATGGGCAGGGGTGGCTTGGTTGTCGTCTATGTTTAACTTTGCAACAGTAATTTTGCCTGTATATTCTTGAGCAATTTCATCTAAAACAGGTGCAATCATTTTGCAAGGACCACACCATTCAGCCCAGTAGTCTACTAATACTGGTGTCTCTGATTTTAAAACCAGTTCGTCAAAATTACTATCCGTTACATGAAGGACTGAGTCACTCACGCTATTCTCCAAATTAATTAACAAGCCGATAATATGGCGGTATCAACATATTTTGTCAATATTTTTTACCTAACTTGGTTAAAAATATTATTTGAATATAAGGGGAATCAATTATTGAGAGCATCGCTAAGACAGTGCAAACAAGCAGTTATTGCTGTATTCTATAGGTATGAAGAAAACACATTTAACAGAAACGCGTTTTATTAATTTGGAACTTTCGCAGCCCATTTTGCGAGGCTTAAAAGAGGCTGGGTTTGATTATTGTACGCCTATTCAAGACCGATCTTTACCCATTGCATTGCGAGATAGAGATGTTGCAGGGCAAGCCCAAACGGGGACAGGCAAAACGGCTAGTTTTTTACTAGCAACTTTTCAACGGTTATTAAATGATAGCAGTGAAAAGAAAAAGTACCCTCGGGCGATCATTTTGGCTCCAACTCGTGAACTTGCGATTCAAATCCATAAGGATGCAGTACAGTTAGGTAAGCACCTAAATTTTAATCTTGCTTTAATTTATGGAGGCACAGATTATCAAAAGCAGTTAAAAATGGTGCAGACTAATGTGGATATTATTATTGCAACACCTGGGCGAATTATTGATTTTTATCGACAGAAAGCATTTTCTTTAAATCATATTCAAGTGATGGTGCTCGATGAAGCCGATAGAATGTTTGATATGGGGTTTATCAAAGAGATTCGTTATTTATTGAATCGTATGCCGAGTGCAGAAAAACGCCTTAATTTGCTATTTTCAGCGACCTTATCTTTTAAAGTGTCTGAGTTAGCTTATGAGCATATGTATCAACCGGTGATGGTCAAGATTGAGAGTGAAGAGGTAACTTCAACGTCTATTAAGCAGTCTGCCTATTGTCCTGCAAATGATCAGAAAATTCCGTTATTATTGGGGCTAATGGCCACACATGCACCGGAGCGATGTATTATTTTTGTGAATACGAAACGTAATGCAGAAAAGTTAGAGGGTTATTTAGCGGCGAATGGTTATAAATCTGCCTTGTTGAGTGGTGATGTGGCACAAGACAAAAGACAGCGTTTACTTGCAGATTTTCAGGCGAGCAAGGTCACGGTGATGATTGCAACCGATGTGGCCGCGCGCGGCTTGCATATTCCGGATGTGTCTCATGTTTTTAATTATGATTTACCTCAGGATGCTGAGGATTATGTACATCGGATTGGGCGTACGGCACGCTTTGGTGCGGAAGGTGAGGCCATTAGTTTTATTTGTGAAGATTACGCTTATTCTATGCCTGATATTGAGGATTATATTGGCCAGAAAGTGCCGGTTGGCAGAATTACGCTAGATTTATTGCCTGAAATAAAAAAACCGACACCCAAGGCAGCACGTAAGCCATACGCTAAAAGAGCTAGGCCAGAAAATAAGAGTCGTCATATCCAGTCCAAAGAAAATGAAAATACGTAGAATTAATGGGGTGCTGGCCTAGAGCATGCCGTCATTTTACTTGATCGGCATTAATTCGCGGAAGTCGGTAATGGCCGTAAACTCTACGATGGCTTTGCTGGCTTTTTGTGAGTCAGGCCGATTGATTGCAATTAATTGCTCCAGGCCAAATTGTTTTGCCGCGCGTAAAACGGGCAGGCTATCATCAATCATGACGGTACTCTGTTTACCCCATGTGTATTGCTTATATAAAGTTTGCCAGAATGCTTGTTGCTCTTTAGCAAAGCCTAAATCATGTGCGCAAATGATGGTATCAAAAAAAGGTTGTAGGCATGTTTTTTCCATTTTTAACGATAAGCTGTCGGTATGCGCATTTGTGACTAGATAGACTTGTTTATCGGTATTTTGTAATGCGCTTAAAAATTCACTGACGTGCGGTAGTACAGTGATTAGGCCTGAAATTTCTGTTTTTAAGCCGACAATATCAAGTTTAAGTTGCTCGCTCCAATAATCAAGGCAGTACCATTCTAATTTTCCCTCCATACTTTTAAACAAAGGGATTAGCTTTGCATTAGCGGCTGCTAGCGATATTTTGTTAAGGTCGGCATAACGCTGTGGGACAAATTCTAGCCAAAAATGATTATCAAAATTCAAATCCAGCAAGGTGCCATCCATATCCAAAAAAACGGTATTAATTTTGTTCCAATTCAACATAACAAAGGCTATAGTTAATAAAATATTTTCAGGGTAGGTATTGCTTACTCCTTAATCGCTACCATAACAAAAATGTTAGACAAACCGAAGATACTTAAGAGAGAAATTGTTGCTAGGTCACGGCTGTTTGCCATTGAAGCTTTAGATTTAGTGTTCAGTAACGGTGCTGCCAGGCAATATGAACGGCTAGTGCGTGGTCAAGGTAATCATGGCGCGGTATTGATTGTGCCTTTATTAGATGATAATACCGTGTTGTTGATTCGTGAGTATTCAGCAGGTATTGATCGTTATGAATTGGGTTTGCCAAAAGGAAAAGTTGATGCCAATGAAAGTTTTTTACAGGCTGCAAACCGTGAACTAAAGGAAGAAGTCGGTTATGGTGCGCATAGTATTCGGCAGATAAGCTCTTTTTCGCTTGCACCTAGCTATATGGAGCATATGACGGAGATTATGTTGGCCGAGGAACTTTACCCGGAAATATTACCGGGAGATGAGCCTGAGCCGTTGCAGGTTGTTCCATGGAAATTGGATAATTTGACGGAGTTGGTGAGTAGTGGGCAATGCACAGAGGCTCGTAGTATTGCGGCTTTATATTTTGCTAAGGGTTTTTTACACAGAGAGGCATAAGCGGGAATATATACCATTATAATTATATGGTATATAATGAAATCAAGTATTTTTTGCTAAAATTCTACAATTAATGGTAGGCACGATACTTAGGTGGGCGTATTGTGCGGCAAACTTTTTGCGTCATAATGTCATTATTCAAGATGAATTCATGGTTACAGTAAAAAATAAACGAGATGTCAGATGAAGTTTTCTAAGGCGATACGCCAAACTACGATCAGTAACCAGTTTAATTTACTGGTAGGGCTTATTATTTTCTGTTCAGTCATGTTAACAACCATTGTGGGTACTTATTTCAGCATTACCAGTAAGTACGAACGCTTGGTGGAAAGCAGTCAGGTATTAGCTGATATGTTGGCACTGAACACTGAACATGCACTGACTCGTGAAGATAATAAAGCATTACAAGGCATTACTGATAAATTAAGCCAGATTAAGGGCTTGGCTTATGTACGTTTTTATAATACTGATAATCAATTATTAGTAGAGCGGCACTACCTCAAACCACCTGAAGGGGCTTTGTTGAGTCCTGAACAGATGAAATATGCAGAGAATTTAGATGCTAAATATTTTTTGTTGCATTTTCCGCGAGATTACATACTGCATTTTCAAAAAGCCGTGACAAGTTATACTCAACAGGATATTGATGGTAAAAGTCATCCGCCTGCAATGATTGGTTTTATTGACTATGGTATTGATTTGCAAGATTTTTATAGGCAAATACAATATGCAATATTGACGGCGCTTATTGTCATGCTATTTATTAGTCTATTGAGTGTTATTTTAGTGATTGCGCTCTCGCGGCAAATTACACGCCCAATTGAGCGTCTTGCGCATCATGCCAATATTGTCGCTTCCGGTGATTTATCGCAATCATTGCGTATTCGAGGCAGTTATGAGATTGATAAACTCAATACGGCATTTAATGCAATGCTGAAGCATTTGCGTAATTACCATGCAAAGCAAGCAAGACAGCAACAGGAGCTCACTCAAAAAATTAATGAGCGTACACAGGAGTTACAAATAGCAACAGAATATGCCTTTAGCCTAACTGAGCAAGCCGAGTCGGCGAATACTGCGAAATCGCAGTTTCTTGCGAATATGAGCCATGAAATTCGCACCCCAATGAATGTTATTTTAGGTTTTACCGAGTTGTTGTTGCAATCAGATTTACAGGGAGAGCAGCGTCATAAACTGGAGTTGATTAATCACGCCGGAAAGTCTTTGTTAGAGTTAATTAACCAAGTTTTAGATTTTTCTAAAATAGAAGCCGGCAAAGCGAGTATTGTGAAAGAAAACTTTGATTTGCAGGTTATCATTAATTATCTAGTAGATTTTTTTGCTACCTCAGCAAATGAAAAACAAATAACATTTTGTGTCGATTTTTTACCAAATAGTGCAACATTATTAAATGGCGCAGGGCCGCAGTTAAAGCAAATTCTTATTAATTTATTAGCGAATGCTTTTAAATTTACCGAGCAAGGAGAGGTTGTTTTAAAAGTTAGGCTATTGCAAGAGACTAATAAAAGTGTGCGCTATCAATTTAGTGTTTCTGATACAGGTCTAGGGCTGGCAGAGCATCAGAAACAAAGGGTTTTTGAACAGTTTACGCAAGTAGATGACTCATCTAGCCGCGAGTTTAATGGGACAGGCTTGGGGTTGACGATTTGTAAGCAGTTAACTCAGCTTATGCGCGGGCAATTGACTGTTGATAGTGTTCTAGGTGAAGGCTCTTGCTTTTGTTTGGAATTAGATTTTGAAAAGCAACGCGCTTGTGCGAGTTCTGATATTATTTCTATGCCTCAACGGGTCTTGGTTGCGGCAGATTCTGATACGAAAAGCAGTATATTGTTAGCACAATTATTAAGCTGTACGGCGCACTGCCATCTTTATACAAAAGACAATATACTGGATATTTTGTTAGCAGCACATGCGAGCGGAAAGCC
>JALSIU010000014.1 GCA_026989715.1 Methylomonas sp. | reverse complement strand
CTTACTGTCTGGTCTGGCCAATAAAGTATTAGAGGCTTTTCCCAACAGTTTTGTTGAGAGTAAACAGGCTGTGTTGACAGGTAATCCATTACGCATGGCTTTTACTGCACAGTCTAATGAGCCGACAACAACTCGTCACGCCGAGTTGCATGTGTTGGTTATGGGAGGCAGTTTAGGAGCGCAGCGTTTAAATGAGGTGTTGCCTGAGGCGTTGGCATTATTGGGTGGTTCAGTCGAGGTGAGACATCAAACCGGAGACAAAATGCTAGAGCAGGTTCGCTTGGCTTATGCTGATAAGGCAATACAAGCGAATGTTGTACCGTTTATAGAGGATGTCGTCGGTGCTTATCATTGGGCTGATATTGTGATTTGTCGTGCCGGCGCGATGACCGTCAGTGAGGTGGCCGCAATGGGAGTGCCTGCTATTTTTATACCTTACCCGTATGCGATTGACGACCATCAAACGGCCAATGCGCAATATTTAGTCGCTGCAGGCGCAGGTATGATGATTGCACAACAACAGCTAACGGCTGCATTATTATGTGAACACATTAAAGCCTGTATGGCACGTTTAGCGGCGATGGCGCAAGCGGCACGGCAGTGTGCGAAACTAAACGCAACGCAACGGGTTGCTGAGCAGTGTATGTTGGAGAGCGCATGAAAGCTGCAGAAAAATTGATTGTACGTCAGCCATTAGGAAATATTCAGCGTATTCACTTTGTCGGGATTGGTGGAACAGGGATGAGTGGCATTGCTGAGGTGTTGGCACACTTAGGCTATCAGGTTTCCGGTTCTGATATTAAGCAAAGTGCTGTGACGGATCGCCTGAGCAATGCAGGTGTCACCATTTTTATTGGGCATGATGAAAAAAATATAGCACAAGTTGATGTTGTGGTGGCTTCAACAGCGGTTAATCATAAAAATGTTGAAGTGAAATATGCTTATGAATGCCGTATTCCGGTTATTCCACGGGCAGAGATGTTGGCGGAATTAATGCGCTTTCGTTTTGGTATTGCGGTGGCAGGAACACATGGCAAAACCACAACAACGAGTTTGGCCGCCAGTATTTTAGCTGAAGCCGGTTTAGATCCTACTTTTGTTATTGGTGGGCGTTTAAATAGTGCCGGTACGAATGCCCAGCTTGGTGAAGGACAGTATTTAGTCGCGGAGGCGGATGAAAGTGATGCGTCTTTTTTGCACTTACAGCCTATGATGGCCGTTGTAACCAATATTGACCAAGATCATATGGAAACATATGAGGGAAGTTTTGCGCGTTTAAAAGATACTTTTATAGAGTTTTTACATCATGTTCCTTTTTATGGCTTGGCCGTCATGTGTATTGATGATCCAGGTGTGCGTGAAGTATTACCCCATATTTCAAAACCCATTCGTACTTATGGTGCTAACGAAGGAGCAGATGTGCGTGCTGTTAATGTTAAGCAACAAGGCATGCAGACAACTTTTACGGTACAACGCTGGGATGGGCATAAGGATATAACCGTTACGTTGAATATGCCGGGCTGGCATAATATGTTGAATGCATTGGCGGCCATTACGATTGCAACAGAATTGGATGTTGCAGATAGTGCCATTATTAAAAGTCTAGCTGAATTTAGAGGTGTGGGGCGACGCTTCCAATTAAATGGCGAGATTGAGTATGCCGGTGGGACACTTACGTTTGTCGATGATTATGGGCATCACCCAAAAGAAGTAGCTGCGACGTTAGAGGCCTTGCAACAAGCTTGGCCGGAAAAACGTTCGGTCGTGATTTTTCAGCCCCATCGTTATTCGAGAACGCACGATTTATTTGAAGATTTTGTCAATATTTTATCGACCGTGGATGTGTTGGTTTTATTGGATGTTTATGCGGCAGGTGAAGCACCTATTGTCGGTGCGGACAGTCGAGCGTTAATTCGCGCTATTCGGGCGCGTGGGCAATCAACGCCTGTTTTTGTTGAAAATACGGATGATTTGGCGAGCATTTTAAGGGGAATTATTCAGCCTGGGGATGTTTTGTTAACGATGGGGGCAGGTAATGTGGGACAAATTGCGACACAATTACCGCAACAGTTATTAGATTTGAGTACGCAATGAATACGGTGACTTTACAGGGACAATGGCTGGCGGAGGAGGCATTGGCAAAATATACCAGTTGGCGCGTTGGTGGGCCGGCTGAACGCATGTATATTCCTGCCGATAAACAAGACTTAACGCAATTTATTAGTGGTTTGGCACGAACTGAGCAGGTATTTTGGCTAGGCTTAGGTAGTAATTTATTAGTGCGTGATGGGGGAATTGCAGGCACGGTAGTGAATACTCGCGGCAAATTAAAGCAAATGTATTTGCTGGAGGCGAATCATGTCTATGTTGAAAGTGGTGTTCCTTGTGCGCATGTGGCGCGTTTTTGTGCTGAGCATGGTTTGGTGGGGGCTGAATTTTTAGCAGGAATACCCGGCACTATGGGCGGCGCAATAAAAATGAATGCCGGAGCTTTTGGTGGCGAGACTTGGCAGTTAATTGCCGGTATCGACACGATTTCTGTGGGAGGTGAGTTAGTCCAGCATGCGAGTAATGAATTTATTGTGGCTTATCGTCATGTAGAGGGCTTGCATAATGATTGTGTTTTATCTGCTGTTTTAAGGTTAAAGCAAGGCAATAGCCAAGCAGGGCAACAGAAGATAAAGCAATTATTATTGCAACGCGCCGAGACTCAGCCGACTAACTTACCGACTTGCGGTTCGGTTTTTAAAAACCCTGAACAGGATTATGCCGCCAGGTTGATAGACGCATCCGGGCTGAAAGGATATGCCATTGGTGGTGCACAGGTCTCACAAAAACATGCCAATTTTATTGTGAATACCGGAGAGGCAACGGCGCAGGATATAGAGCAATTAATTAACTATGTGCAACAAATCGTTGATGAGCAGCAAGGTGTTAAGTTGCAAACTGAAGTCTGTATTGTGGGTGAGGCGTCGGCATGATTGCAAATGCTAAAGACTTTGGACGTGTTGCTGTTTTAATGGGCGGTGCGGCGGCGGAGCGAGAGATTTCACTTAATAGTGGGCAGGCTGTTTACCAATCACTCTTGCGCTCTAATGTGGATGCGGTGGCGATTGATGTAGGAGACGATGCCTATGCCGTAATAAAAAAATACCATATTAATCGTGTGTTTAATATAATACATGGGCGTGGCGGAGAAGATGGTGTTTTACAAGCCATTTTGGATACCTTGGCCATTCCTTATACAGGCAGTGGTGTCTTAGCATCTGCTTTAAGCATGGATAAATTACGTACTAAGTTGTGTTGGCAAGGTGCAGGTTTAGCAACGCCTCGGTGGATATTGTTACAAACCGAGGCCGATATAGAACGTTGTATTGATGAATTGGGTTTTCCTGTAATTGTTAAGCCGGCCTTGGAAGGCTCTAGTTTAGGGATGAGCCGCGCAGATACTAAGGAGCAGTTACTGCTTGCTTGGCAAAATGCAGCAACATATCAATGTGAGGTATTTGCAGAAGCTTGGGTGCAAGGCGAAGAATATACGGTGGCTGTATTGGCAAATAAGGCATTACCCACTATTCGCCTAGCAACGCCTAATACTTTTTATGATTTTGATGCTAAATATCATGCGACTACAACACAGTATCATTGTCCTGCGGGGCTAACGTCTGTACAGGAAAGGCGGTTGGCGGCATTGGCACTTAATGCCTGTCAAATATTAGGTGTTACCGGATGGGGAAGGGTGGATGTGTTCATTGATCAGGATGAGCAGGCGCAGTTGATTGAAGTCAATACGGTTCCCGGAATGACCGACCATAGTTTAGTCCCTATGGCCGCAAAGCAGGCAGGTATAGATTTTGATGCCTTGGTTTTACAAATTTTAGCCAGTAGCTTTGATGATTGAAACACGCCGTCAAGTACAGTTAGTGCTTGCTTTTTTGTTTATAATAGCACTGTTATATTTTTGGCCTTTTTTTAAAAAAAGGATGCAGACATTTCAGCCGATACAATATGTGCGAGTTGAGGGCGCATTTCAATATATTAGTAAGGCAGATATAGAAGCGAAAATAGAGCCATTGGTACAGGTCGGGTATTTCGGAGTTAATTTGCAGTTAATTCGGCAAGCCGTGATGCAATTGCCTTGGGCAGAGACGGTGCAGGTAGAAAGAGAGTGGCCTAACCGCATCAAGCTTAGAATTTATGAGCAAAAGCCAGTGGTACGTTGGCAGTCGGATGGGTTGTTAAATCGCAAAGGGGAAATTTTTAAGCCGTTAAACTTGGATAAGTTTCAGGTACTGCCTGTATTGTATGCACCGATGGTGCAGCGTCATCAGTTGCTGGCAGTAATGCAGGGGTTGGAGCTTACTTTAACTGACCAAGGTTGGCATTTGGCTGAGTTTAATGTCAGTCAGCGGCAGTCTTGGTTGTTGCGTATGGAAAATGGTTTAACGATACAATTAGGACGCTGGCAGCCGTTGCAGAAGTTTTCTCAGTTGATGTCGGCACTAGCTGTAGTTGGTACTGATGTGGTGGGTAAAATGGCTTATATTGATATGCGCTACCCAAATGGGTTTGCTGTGCGTTGGCGAGAAGGGGAGGTGGTAACATGGTAATGGGTTTACCGGGAATGAACAATAGGCCGAGATGCATCTCGTTCTTAAAATAAGAAGTATTAAGGGCAAAAGTAATGGCAAAACAAGTTGAGCGTAATGTAATTGTAGGCCTGGATATTGGCACCTCTAAAGTGGCTGCAATCGTTGGAGAGGTTAACGAAAGTGGTGACGTTGAAGTTATTGGGATAGGCTCTACGCCCTCCCGAGGCTTAAAAAAAGGGGTGGTTATTAATCTGGAAGCGACTGTTAACTCTATTCAACGTGCAGTTGAAGAAGCGGAGTTAATGGCGGGTTGCGATATTACGTCAGTTTACGCCGGCATCGCAGGCAGTCATATAAAAAGCCTAAATTCTCATGGAATTGTGGCGATTAAAGATAAGGAAGTATCGCAATATGATATAGATCGCGTGATAGATTCGGCAAGGGCTATGGCTATTCCTGCCGATCAAAAAATTATTCATATTTTGCCGCAAGAGTTTATTATTGATTTGCAGGCAGGAATTAAAGAACCGGTGGGGATGTCAGGTATCCGACTGGAAGCTAAAGTTCATATGGTGACCGGTAGTGTTAGTGCGGCACAAAATATTGTTAAGTGTATACGCCGCTGTGATTTGGAAGTTGATGATATAGTATTAGAACAGTTGGCATCCTGTGGCTCGGTATTAACAGAAGATGAAAAAGAGTTAGGTGTCTGTTTAATTGATATTGGGGGCGGGACAACAGATATTGCCGTTTTTTCGCAAGGTGCTATCAAACATACGGCGGTCATCCCGATAGCCGGCGACCAAGTCACCAATGATATTGCGGTTGCATTGCGTACGCCGACACTCAATGCCGAAGAGATAAAGCGTTTGCATGCGTATGCACTCACACAGTTGGCTGATGCAGAAGAGATGATTGAAGTGCCCAGTATTGGGGATCGGCCTCCGAGGCAAATTTCCAAACAAAATTTGGCGGAGATTATTGAGCCTCGTTATGAGGAGTTGATGTTATTAGTACAGGCTGAGCTGCGGCGTAGTGGGTATGAAAGAATTATTGCGGCAGGTATTGTATTAACCGGCGGTAGTTCTAAGGTAATAGGTTTAGTTGAGTTAGCAGAAGAGATATTTCATATGCCGGTTAGGCTAGGGATTCCACAGCATGTATCGGGGCTAACCGATGTTGTACAAAACCCGATACATTCAACCGGAGTAGGTTTATTATTATATGGTAGAGATCATTTATTAAGTGGCGAGCACTTATCAGAGACGGGCGAAGGGTTATTTGCCAGAATGAAGCGTTGGTTTCAACATAATTTTTAAATATTGTTTATAGAGTTAAATGGGGCAGTAGTCATGAAATATGAGTTAATGGATTTAGGGTTGGAAAATGCTGTCATTAAAGTGATAGGTGTCGGTGGTGGTGGTGGTAATGCTGTCAATCATATGGTCACTAGTCATATTGATGGCGTTGAATTTGTGTGTGCCAATACAGATGCACAAGCATTACGCCGATTGGATGTCGATACGGTGATTCAGTTAGGCGCTGAATTAACAAAAGGTTTAGGCGCAGGAACTAATCCTGATATTGGTAAACAAGCAGCAGAAGAAAATAGAGATTTAATTCGCGATGTCGTAGAAGGGGCGAATATGATCTTTTTAACGGCAGGTATGGGCGGTGGCACTGGAACGGGTGCTATTCCCGTGATTGCAGAGATTGCCAAAGAGCTTAATATTTTAACGGTAGCTGTTGTTACTAAGCCTTTCGATTTTGAAGGTAAGGTAAAAACCACGGTGGCGGAAGAGGGGATTGCCGAATTAGAAAAGTATGTTGATTCGCTGATTATCATACCTAATCAAAAATTATTACCTGTACTAGGTGGCAATGTCACAATTGATAATGCATTTGGTGCCGCTAATGATGTTTTACTTGATGCGGTACAAGGTATTACCGAATTAATTACGCACCCCGGCTTAATTAATGTTGACTTTGCCGATGTTAAAACCGTGATGTCGGGCATGGGCGCGGCCATTATGGGCACCGGTATGGCAAGTGGTGATAATCGAGCTAGAGAAGCGGCTGAAAAAGCAATTGCTTGCCCACTATTGGATGATATTGATTTACAAGGTGCGCGTGGTATTTTAGTGAATATTTCAGCGGCAGAAATGGGTATTTCTGAATTTGATGAAG
>JALSIU010000013.1 GCA_026989715.1 Methylomonas sp. | reverse complement strand
TTGTGCATAAGTCATCCTGCTGACATCCGTCAGCACAGCTTGCACACCGGAGCAATCATCCAGCACGGCATGCAACTGTGTATCACAAATCAACGCATCAATTTCAGCGGCTTGTAATTGATGTGAGATAGGCAACACCACTGCACCGCAACCCATTCCTGCAAACATCATGGCCACAAAAGCACTACTATTACGTGCCATGACCCCCAGCCCCTGCCCTTTGCTCAAGCCACATTGCAATAAGTCTGCTTTGAGTCGTTCCGTACGCCGATAAAGTTCTTGATAGCTAATTACCGCCTCGTTTTCGATAATCGCCGGTTTATCAGGCCATGCGTGAGCCGCAAATTCTAATAATTGATACGAAGAAACCATTAACTCTCATCACCTAATACTTGTTGTATTTGAATCTTATCAATCGCTTGCTGCCAAATACCACTATTGACCTGCTCAGCGGCAAGCATACCGGCGGCAAAGCCGGTACTCAAACAAGTTCCGATAACCCGAGCAGACGCAATGGCCTGCTCGGTCGCCGACAATGCCCTGCCTGCAAAAAATAAGTTACGCAAATGCCGCGAGACCAGCGTTCCCGCCGCAAGCCAATAACAATCATCTGCCGCAAAATAGGTCATTTCAGGTATTTTTTGCGCCCCCCATAGCTCAATCGGCCACGCCCCAATGGCAACACCATCCTCCGGCTTAGTACAGGCCAATATAGCGTCCTCATGTAATATCTGTATCCCTTGGGCACGTGATAAAGTCCGCACACCGACCTCAGGTGCCATACTGATAATCACTAAATCCTGTAAGTCAGGTTCATACCGGCGCAAATAATCTATTATCGCCATACTGCGACTACGCGCTTCCAGCTCATACTGCGTCAAACACGCCGCAGTTCCATCAAATCGCGTGGCCAAGCCTAATTTTAACAAACCCACACCTTGGCGGAGCGTTCCCGGCACAATAGACAAGCGTTCGCACGCAGGTTCTAAAGCACCTTGCAGTATGCCGCGTTTAATCCAGCGAATCAGATTCAGTGCAAGTAAACGGGGAGCCATCACCGGCAAACCACTGACTTGAAAGACAAAAGCACCCGCTTGGTAATGCGCTTGCTCTATGCGCTCGATACCTGCCAGTCGAGAAATTTGCGCATGGCCACTGCAATCGACTACCGTACTAGGCATTAAAACAAATGTTTCCGCGGCCGTTTGTAATTGTAACGTCACTATTTTGGCATGCTCTACCGTCACTGCCACTACCTGAGCATGCAATAGTAATTGCACACCGGCTTGTTGCAGTTGTGCTAATGCTTGTTGCTGCAAAGCGGCAAATTGATAAGGCAAAAAATGCAAACCTTGAGCATAACTGACAGGTTCCGTCCTGCTGGCCTTTTGTAGCTTTACGGCAAATTCTCGCGCAAAACCACGCACAGCATAACGCGCAGTAGACGCATTGCGATAAAAAAGCCCGCAAATAGTCCCGACCATAGCCGATGTTGCCAAACCACCGACACTACCTAAACGCTCAAGCAAAACCACCTGCGCCCCTGACCTAGCCGCAGCAATCGCCGCCGCAATTCCCGCAGTGCCGGCACCGATGACCACAACATCACACTGCATAGAAACTATAAACCGGCTTCGCCTAATAATCCGAGTTGCAACTCAGATAAAAGTAACGCCAACTCATCCGCCGTCAGAACCGACTCCATATATCCCAACGTAAGTTGCAAAGCACCTTGATAGCGGCTAAAAACAAAGGTCAGTCCCGGCGGATACATATTAGGCGGATAATGGATGACACTGCTAACAGAACGGCCAAATAGTTGCGCATATAAGTCCAATGAATCACCGGTATCAGAATAATGAAAACTGGCCATTTTGCCCTTAGTGGGTGATGTTAGTTGCATTCGATATAACCAGCCCGGCACTCGGCGTAAAAAATCCATCATAATAAGGTAATGCTGTGGATTTTCAGAGCGCATTAAATCTTTCATTTGCGCCATTAAAGCACTCACACAAGTCTTGATATTCGCTAAAGCGGCAAGCGGAATACGATAAAAAAGAAATGTCACCTGATTTCCGATTACAGGGGCTTGCACCCCACGTTTACGACAATCCAAAGGAATGGGAACCAGCATATCGCTATCGAGCGGCATTCTGCTATGCTGCACCTTAGCAACCGCATAGCTAGTCACGGCTAAATAAAACGCACTGACTAAAAACCCAGCACCCTGGTCACGTGCGCGGACGGCCATCTGCTGAGTTTGCCGTTGGCTAAATTTCAAAGTATGGTAGAGAACCGCTTGCTGACGCTTTTTTTTACCAATCAGCGAAATAAATGGCAACCGAGACACATGGCACAAAAATGCTTTCATTTGTAGCGCAATATCAGCACGGGCGCGTAAAGACAATGCACTGACCGGGTTATGACTAAACCAATCGGCCGGCGAAATAGTCTCCTCGCCCCCTAATTGGCGAATAAATATTTCGCCACCATGTGCATCCATCAATGCATGGTGCCAAGTAAAAACCAATTGTGAGCCACCGTCCTTTAGCTGTACTAAACTAATTCGAAATGCCGCTTGTTTTTCAATATTAAAAGGTTTTTGCAGTAAATCGCTGGGCAAAGTATCGCCTTGCTCACCTTGATACTCGTCTATTGCAGGCAACACAATATCTGCATTAAACACCCATTTTGCTAAGACAAAAGGCCACGTTTTTTGTAGGCGCAAGCGACATATCCATTGATAAGCGGCATTGGTAGATAAATAGCTTGCAAGCTCCCGGCACTCCAAACGCGCGTCTAAGCGAACAACAAACGTACAGATATTACGACAACGACTGGATTGCCACATCATGCGGTCAAGTTGCAACAGAAAAAAGTCTGCCCCATTCAGTGCAATACTGCTAGGAAAATCAGAGACTCGCTTCATTCAGCCACGCGATTTAAACTTTTAGCGCAATAAGCACTCAGCGTTGCAACACTGGCAATATTTTCAGGACTCAAGGATTCGGCAGGCAACTCCAAACCAAAGCGGCGTTCAATAAACAATACCAATTCCATTAAAGAAAAAGAGTCCACTCCAATCTCTGTTAATTCAGTCGCGGCCGTTACCTCAATATGAGGTGCCAATATATTTTCACGTAAAAAACCACATAACTGTTCGGCAATGGCATCCGCACTTAAATTGACTGTACTCATCTACTTTTTCCTGTTGAAAACACTTTTATTTGATTTGATAAACCGCAGGATTACTCTGTTTTAGGCCATAGGTCACTAAAAAGCGCAACAATTGCAAACTAAAGGGGTGACTAGCGGCCGCACCACTAAAAATACGACTAATATGACTGCTCACCCACTTATAAATCAAACGATTCACAATATTATCCGGCATATCCATTCCTACCTTGATGCTACTCATCAAACGCCCATCATAATAAAAACCCACTATTTCAAACCAAGCCTGTAAGTGATTCTGGATAGTCTGTTCATAAACAGACAGTGGTTGCGCCTGTATAAGGGTGTCAGCCAATTGATTTGCGCTGTGCATGGCAATCAGCATACCGCTCGAAAAAACAGGGTCTACAAAACCGCCGGCATCCCCTAACATCACCCAATTATCACCACAATGACGTGCTGAAATGGACTGGTAATTATTAAAGCGCAATACAGGGGTGAGTCGCTGTGCATGCGGTGCTAATTGTCGTAAAACGCTATCATTTTTTAATAAATTATCATATTGCTCTGCCGCACTATTGCCATGTTGTAAAGCATAGCTTTCCGGCACAACATAGCCTAAAGACACTTTCCCCGGTAAAGGAATGCGCCAACACCAACCTTGATCCATACGGTCATTATGGACATAGCCCGAATCAACCAACTCGGTTGTATCCACATGGGCAAATAAAGCGACATCTTGCCGCGGCCCCGGTTGCATAGGAATACCTAGCACGCGCCCTATTAAATTAACACGCCCGGCTGCATCGACAATTAAATCCGGCGCACTGCCCGTCCAAAACCCTGCGGCAGCATGTAATGAGGCGGCATCTAATGCAATACGATCTGTCTCATCAACTCGACTCAATACCACTTTACGCTCAACCCATTTTGCGCCGGCTTTTAAGGCCGCCTCTAATAAGGTTTTATTAAATTTATCTCTTGGCACATTATAAGCGTAAGAAGGTAGGTCGCTAGGGGTCTCATCAAAACGGAACTGAAAAATTTCATCCGCATGATAAGTAAAACAAGCACCCGGTTTATAAACACTATAAGTCGCTACTTCTTGCTCAACACCTAGGTCTTGCAACATAGGCACAATCATAGGGACTAAAGACTCGCCCACCAAAATAGGCGCGTGTTCGGGCGTTGCAAACAAAACGACTTTATAACCTTGCCTACACAAACGAATGGCTAATGTCGTTGCCGCAGGTCCTGCACCTAAAATAGCAATATCTTTATTGATTGACATAAGGTTTTATATTCCTATTCATGGTGACGGCAAGAGTTTGGGATGAATGCCCTAAGAATGAAGTGGTCGGGAGGATAAATAAAGCCACACACTTAAATTAATGCCACAAATTATAAACTGACTACTCATAAAAAAGAAGCTATATCACTTGAATTAACGCATCACGAACAGCTAAAATAGCGGGTTCACATGACTTTTATTGACTAATACAGACTTTGGACGGCACTCCCTCGGCACAGACTTCACTCTGTGACTTAATCCCCAATACTTTACATAGCGACTTTTGCCTTTTCGCAAATGGCCAGATTGTCAGCCGCAAGGACTTAATCGCGCATGCCGTGGCTTTGAGCGAGCAACTGCCGGCCAAAAAATACGCCATCAATCTTTGCCAAGACCGCTATTTATTTATTGTGGCATATCTAGCCGTCTATCTACGGCAACAAATCTCCTTGCTTCCTTCCAATCAAGCACCTAATACCTTGGCAGATTTAAGCCTAAACTACCCTGATAGCTATACATTGGGCGACCATAAAACCGACATTGACTACCTTATTCGCCAGGATTTACTCACAAAAAGCACAAAACCCTGCCCTAACATCGATATAAACCGGCCTGTTTCCATAGCATTTACCTCAGGCAGTACCGGTAAACCGAAAGCCATCAGCAAAACATGGCGTGAATTTCAACACTCGGCTCAGCTAGCCTTAGCGCAGTTGGCACTGCAAAAGCAACATATTACGCTATTATCCACTGTGCCCATGCAACACATGTATGGCCTGGAAACGGGTTTTTTTTGGGTATTCTTTTCCCAAATGACCCTGCATAATAGCCACCCCTTTTATCCTGAAGATATACGCAACACCCTTAGCCAGTTACCCAATACAAACATTTTAGTTTCCACACCACGGCACTTAAAAACTTGCAGTCAAACCAGCAATCAATGGCCGCCGCTTAAGTTTATTCTCTCTTCCACAGCCCCCATGAGCACAGCTCTTGCTCAACAAATTGAACAAAGTCTGCAAGCTCCGTTATTTGAACTATTAGGCAGTACCGAAACGCTCTCTTTTGCCTCGCGCCAGCCCAGCCAAACCACGCAATGGCAAGCCTATGCAGGCATTCAGCTTATACAGCACCAGCAACAATTTATCTTACAAGGTGGACACATCACGACACCGATAACCTTAGATGATACCTTTGCAATACAGGATGACGGCAAATTTAGCTTATTAGGCCGTGCCGGCGATTTAATTAAAATTGCCGGCAAAAGAGCCTCATTACACGACTTAAACCAAAAATTAACCCAAATCAACGGAGTTGACGATGGCCTCTTTTTTCATAGCAAAAATGAACGCCTATCCGCGTTAGTCGTCAGCCAATTACCCAAAAAAACCATTATCGACCAGCTAAAACACGTCATAGATCCTGTTTTTTTACCCCGCGCCATCTATCCCGTAACCGCCCTACCACGCAATAATATGGGTAAAATACGTCAAGCCGAACTAGAACAACTTATACGAACTCAACAAATGCAAGCCAGCCAACAGTCCTACTGCATACCCGCAACACACCCTTGTTTAGCCGGCCACTTTCCGAACAAGCCGATTGTCCCCGGAGTGGTCATATTAAATTATGTACAACAACAACTCTTAGCCAACTTCCCTGATACTCAAATTGTCACCTTAACGCAGGCAAAATTTTTACAGCCCTTACACCCGGAAGAAAACTTTAGCATCTCTCTTAGCCAATCCGCGGCACAACACATTAAATTTACCTGTACCCGCGAAAACGAGCGGTTGGTTACAGGTAGCTTTATGATTGCAGCAAAAACAGAACACACTTATGAGCAATAAACACTGGCAAGATGCCAAAGAGCGTAGTACTCCACTGGCACTCTATAGCATTCGTTGGATTGCCTTACACTTAGGCCGCCCCACTGCGCGCAGCCTACTCTACCCCATTACCGCTTATTTTTTATTCTTCGCCAAACCGCAACGCCAAGCATCGCAGCAATACCTCCGCCGCGTCCTAAAGCGCAAAGTCACTTGGCTAGATTGCGCCAAACACATCCATACATTTGCCGCAACCATATTAGATCGAGTCTACTTGCTCACCGGACAATTTAACAAATTAGACATCAGCTTCCCCGCAGAAAATATCCCCTTAAAATACAGTAAAAATGGAGTGGGCTGTTTGCTATTAGGTAGCCACATCGGTAGCTTTGAAGTCCTACGCAGTTATGCGGTCAGCAACTACCCCTTACCCATCAAAATTTTAATGTATGAGGATCAAGCTCCCATGATGGTGCAAATTCTCAACGCTCTAAAT
>JALSIU010000012.1 GCA_026989715.1 Methylomonas sp. | reverse complement strand
AACAACGGTAGAGCCTGTTGCTAGTAGTGGGGCGGTGGTTGAATCACCTTTAGCGGGTAATATTTTTAAAGTACTGGTGCACCCTGGCAGTGTTGTTGCAGAAGGTGATGTGGTATTAATTTTGGAAGCCATGAAAATGGAAACGGAAGTGCGCTCTAAAGTAGCAGGTACGGTGAGTTCCGTTAATGTTAAAGAGGGCGATGCGGTCGCAGTTGGAGATGTTTTGGTCTCTTTATAGTCTTACTGGCTATACGACCCTTTACCCATGTAGTCATTTGGCGTTAATGCATGGGGATTCTTTTTAAATACAATAAAAATAAAGAGACATTCTATGGAAAATCTCACTCGTTTATGGGAAAGCACAGGTATTTATAATTTTGAAGGTCCACAACTCGTTATGATGGGCGTTGGCTTCTTATTGCTTTTTCTGGCCATTAAAAAAGGTTTTGAGCCTTTATTATTAGTACCCATTGGTTTTGGCGCTATTTTAAGTAATATTCCGGTAGCAGGTATTGCAGAGCCCGGTGGTATTTTGTATTACTTATACGGTGGTATTAAAACAGGTATTTTTCCCTTATTAATTTTTATGGGCGTAGGGGCAATGACTGATTTTGGTCCTATGTTGGCAAACCCTAAAACATTGTTATTAGGGGCGGCTGCCCAGTTTGGTATTTTTACGACATTACTCGGTGCATTGGCATTGAATATGATTCCAGGGTTGGAGTTTTCTATGTCTGATGCGGCTGCGATTGCTATTATTGGTGGTGCCGATGGGCCGACGGCCATTTATGTCGCTTCTAAATTAGCTCCGGATTTATTAGGAGCAATTGCGGTAGCGGCCTACTCTTATATGGCATTGGTACCGCTCATTCAGCCACCGATTATGCGTGCATTAACGACCGAAGAAGAGCGTAGTATCGAAATGACGCAATTACGTCATGTTAGTAATGCTGAAAAAATTGTTTTTCCTTTGATGTTGTTAACTTTATGTACATTATTATTGCCTTCCGCAGCCCCGTTAGTGGGTATGTTTTGTTTAGGTAATTTAATGAATGTATGTGGCGTGGTCGAGCGTTTAAGTAAAACTTCACAAAACGAATTAATTAACATCGTGACTATTTTCTTAGGGCTTGCGGTTGGCTCTAAGATGAGTGCTGATAAGTTCTTACAAGCAACAACTTTAGGTATTTTAGCTTTAGGTGCGATTGCTTTTTGTATTGGCACGGCATCCGGTGTTTTAATGGCCAAGGTAATGAATAAATTCAGCGATACGCCGATTAATCCATTAATTGGTGCGGCTGGTGTTTCTGCTGTGCCGATGGCAGCACGGGTAGCGAATAAAGTGGGGCTAGAGAGCAATCCACATAACTTTTTATTAATGCATGCTATGGGGCCGAATGTGGCTGGGGTTATTGGGTCGGCAGTTGCCGCTGGGGTCTTGTTAAGCCTTGTGGTCGTTTAGTGACTCGCTTATAGCCTGGGTAAAGTGAAAAGCCCTTAACCAGCTTACTGGTTAAGGGCTTTTTTATGCCTAATGTCTATCGGTTTTCGAGCTATTCCGGAGCCGCAACTTGCTCTACTTTAAGGTAAAATTGATTGTTGTTATCTGCCTCAATTTGAAAATCGACCTGTAAGTTAAGTGCCTCATCAGATGCATTGAATTTTAATAAGGGTAGTTGTAACTGTAGTGATGGTGATAGGCTTGCAACAGCGCAATTATCCGGTATATCGGTATCGGCTAAGAGACTGTAATCGGCGATTGCAAAATAAATGGCGGAGTCTCTTTCCGGCATGTAATTGGCTGTTAAGGATAAGTAAATTGCCGGCTGAAATAAGGGTTTATATTCTATATAAGGAATATTTAAGATTAGATCGCTATTTAATGTTGCTTCTGTACAGCTTTGTTTTGTAAGCGGTAGCCTGACCAGTACAGCATGTTGAACATTATAGTAACCACCGGCAAACCCCGCTAATAATATTTTACCATCGGCTTGTTCGGCCACATCAATTGCACTGGCACCACCGTATAAGAACTCATCTTCAGGGTCTGCAAAATTTACATTAACAGTTGCCATGCCATCACTTGCAAAGCGTCGGTCAAGCTGGCCTGCCTGAGTAAAACGCAACGCCATAAACTGTACGTTGTAATAGTCGCTGCCTTTATAGTAATGGCCGCTTAAAATAATTTGTCCATTTTTAAGTAGCCGCATGTTTTTCACACTAATAGTTTGTCCATTGGAAGTAAAGACGGTATTTAGGTGGTCATAATGCGTGTAAGTATAATCATCATATATTGCAATAGCTCCCTCATAGCCAAAAGAGGTATCAAGGCTACCGTCGCGATTAAAACGAACTAAAAAAACGGAAAATGGTGCATTAAACCCTTGCCCCATCACGATGATTTTATCATCAGGTTGGATTTTGACGGCACTGAAAATACTTTCCGAGCAGGGGAAGGGGGTAGATAGATCCCAGGGTTTCGCATCAAAAATATCGGCAATATTAAATTTAATAATGCCCGCATTGCCAAATTGGGTATCGAGTGAACCATCTTCGTTATAGCGTAGCAATAACCCGCGAGTGAATAAGCTCTCGGTGTCATTTCCACAGCCTTGCACAGCACTTGAACCTACAACGATTATTTTTCCACCACTTTGAACGGCTACGTCATAGCCTACGTCACCACTATAAGAGCCGCTTCCTGGGTGAGTGTTGAGTAAAACAGTGCCATTTTGTTCGCCAAAGCTGGTATCAACAAATCCATCCGCAGTGTAACGAGTTAAGGCTAGATTTTGTGGACCTGAGCTGTGGGCTTGTCCGACGATGAGTACTTTGTCATCCGCTTGTACGGTTGCATTTTTTGCTTGGTTCCCATTACCACCAAAGCCAAACCCGCTGTGTGCACCAAAGCTGGTGTCTAGTGTGCCATCTGGGTTAAAGCGCGCTAAGCCAAAACCTGAGTAACGAGTATAGCTACCTCCTGCCCAAGCTGTTTGTGCCAAAATGATTTTTCCATCAGATTGGAAAAGAGCATCCACAACATTTTCAGATCCCGCAGGATAAGTAGTTCCACATAGCTCATAATCTGTACAGACATGGTCAGCAGTAGTAATGCCCTCATTGCCAAAGCTTAAATCTTTTGTTCCATCCGGTAAATAGCGGTATAAAGTAATAATGGAATTGCCGTCGGCATTTTTTGCTGTCCCTGTTGCAATAATCTTATTATCATTCTGAATTAATAAGGCATTAAATTCCGCACCGCCTTTTTCTGCATTATATACTTCCATGACTTTACCGGCATTGCCAAAAGAGGTATCTATCATATCTTCCGCTAACGTAGTGTTTGCGCTAAATATTGATATGAGTAATATGCTTATGATTTGTATGATATATTTCATGACCTATCTCCTTTGTTTAGGCAAGAGAGATTCGTTTCTTGTCTAGCCTGTTGATTAAGCACTTAAGCTGAGGATGAAATATAGGAAGCCCAGTAAAAAGGGAGTTTGCTTTTAGGCTTTAATAATACTCTCATGCCTTAAGTGTTTATTGAAGTTTGTCAATGATTGAGAGCCAACAGGGGGTATGCAGGGGGGAGTTATTGGTGTTGGTTTATTAAGTAATGCTTTTACCCGATGATAAGTCCTCTAAAATTGGAAAACTTTAGTTTACATATACTCGCTAAACGTGATGGCGTAAATGATATTGATCAATATACAAATATTTTAATGCATTAATGTAGGCTATATATCTATTGCACTTGAAGGTGCAGATCTTGAAGCTAGCATTACCCCTTTATATTTAAAGGGTTGGCTTTATGATATTGATGCACCTTGAAGTATTTTGGGTATATGACATGACTATTCTTATTTGTGTAGCAGTCTTATAGTTGTCGTCAGTCTATTTAGTTAAAGTACATAATGCAGTACGATATAACCGTAACTTCTAGCGCGATGGTTAAGATGATGCGCGTAATATGATTGCTTTTGCTGGTGTCGGCATTATATTGCGTGCTAGGCAGAAAATCGTGGTCTAATTGTGTGGTGTGAGCATTATTTTTCGTATTATGGCGGTCGCTAGCAGACGCATTAAGAAAAGCTTCGTCATCAAACATGGAGTTGAAAACATCATCGAGCTTTTTTTGGTTGTCGAATAATTCGTTAAGTAAGTCTAAATCTATTGCTGCAGTTGTCATGGTCTTAATCCTCGTGTTTCTATATTAAGCCTTTAAGCTTAATAATTTTGGTCTGTGGTTTATGATAGATTAAATCTGGACTTTGGAAACGTGAATTAAGTCTCATTTGTTTGTGTGACTTAGGAAGCTCTTCGCATAATGGTACTGTTGAGCGCATTAAATATTACCCAGTATTATTCAGTCTTTATCGTATAAGAATATGGGATAATAAGGCTTATTCGTCATTATCATCATTTAACTCATGACCCAAAAATATATTGAAAAAATCTTACGCGCCAAAGTTTATGATGTGGCTACTGAAAGTCCTTTGGATTATGCGCCGGCATTATCTGCGCGTTACCAAAATAAGATATTTTTAAAGCGTGAAGATTTGCAAGCTGTTTTCTCTTTTAAGTTACGGGGTGCTTATAATAAAATTGCTTTTTTGAGTGAGGCTGCTAAGCAGCATGGGGTGATTGCGGCATCTGCCGGTAATCATGCGCAGGGGGTGGCTTTATCTGCAAAGAAATTAGGTATAAAGGCATTGATTGTTATGCCAAAAACGACACCTGAGATTAAGGTGAAGTCAGTGCGTGCTTTAGGGGCGAAAGTCGTATTATTCGGTGAGGCGTTTGATGATGCGTATTTGCATGCTAAAGCCCTTGCTAAAGAAAAGAAGCTGACCTTTGTACATCCTTATGATGACCCGGATGTGATTGCGGGGCAAGGCACTGTTGCTATGGAGATTTTGCGTCAGAAAACAGGTGCGATTGAGGCTATTTTTGTGCCGGTCGGTGGAGGTGGGTTGATTGCGGGGATTGCGGTGTATGCTAAATTTGTACGTCCGGATATTAAAATTATTGGCGTTGAGCCGAATGATTCTAATTGTTTGCAGCAAGCCTTAAAAGCGAATAAACGTGTGACTTTAAAACAAGTGGGTTTATTTGCTGATGGGGTGGCTGTGAAACAAATTGGCAAGGAACCATTTCGCTTGGCGCGTAGTTTTGTTGATGAGGTCATAACGGTTAATATCGATGAAATTTGTGCGGCGATTAAGGATATTTTTGATGATACGCGTTCTGTTTCTGAGCCGGCGGGCGCTTTGGCTGTTGCAGGTCTAAAAAAATATGTAGAGCGTGAAGGGGTAACGGAGAAGACGCTGGTTGCAATTGAAAGTGGTGCTAATATTAATTTTGATCGTTTGCGCTATGTTGCTGAGCGTGCTCAGGTCGGTGAGCATCGAGAAATCTTATTGGCCGTTACCATTCCTGAAGAGCCGGGAAGTTTTCTTAACTTTTGTAAGTTGTTAGGTAAGCACAGCATTACGGAATTTAATTACCGTTATTTTGATAATCGTTCAGCACAGATATTTGCAGGAATTAGTAGTAGTGGCGCTGAGCAAGATAAGGCGACAATATTAGCGCAATTACAGGCGTCTGGTTTTGCGGTAACGGATATGACGCAGAATGAGTTGGCTAAAGAGCATATGCGCTATATGGTTGGTGGTCATGCGCCCTGTGAGTTGAATGAAGTATTGTATAGTTTACAGTTTCCTGAACGGCCCGGCGCATTATTGCGTTTTTTGACCTCATTGGGGAGTCAATGGAATATTAGTTTGTTTCATTATCGTAATCATGGTGCGGCTTTTGGTAAAGTATTAATTGGCGTACAAATTGCGAATGCGGAGAAAGCGGCCTTGCAGTTGTGCTTTGATGCCTTAGGTTTTTTGTATGTGGAAGAAACTGAAAATCCTGCTTATCGATTATTTAGTGGCGGCAGTGCTACAACTCTGCAGGAATAGTAAACTCAGGCACTAATTGTTGCATTTTTTCTATAATTTCGATTGCATTGCGATGTTTGCAGGCAGTGAGTACCTCTTGCATATGGTTTTGCCATAGCTCAGGGTCGTAGTGTCGTGCTTGTGCTAGGAACAGTTTTTCAAATCCGGTACCTAATAATTGCTCTTGTTCATGAAATAGTTCTTCATGTAGTTTTTCGCCTGCGCGTAGTCCGATATATTCGATTTTAATATCGGAGCCAATTTGTAAGCCGCTGAGTTGAATCATTTGTTTAGCTAAGTAGCTTATTTTTATCGGTTTCCCCATGTCGAGTACATAAATCTCTCCGCCGGAGCCGACCGCTTCGGCTTGCATTATCAGGCGACAGGCTTCGGGGATGGTCATAAAATAGCGGGTGACATCTCTGTGTGTGACGGTAACAGGGCCGCCTGTTTTGATTTGTTCTCTAAAAAGAGGTACAACGCTACCGGCAGAGTCGAGTACATTACCAAAACGTACGGTGATAAAGGCAGTGTGTTCGGACAGGGTATTTAAGTTTTGGCATAAAATTTCTGCAGCACGTTTGGTGGCTCCCATAATATTGCTGGGATTGACGGCCTTGTCTGTAGAGATTAAAACAAAACGCTCTACTTGTTCGGCTAAGGCGATTTCGGCAATATTTTTTGTGCCGATTAAATTATTGGTAACGGCGGCTAGCACTTGTTTTTCTAATAGCGGTACATGTTTATAAGCGGCGGCATGAAAAATAATATGCGGTTTTTCTTGTTGTATAACTTCTGCCAAACATTGCCTATCAACGATGTCGCCTAAAATGGCTTTATGTTGTAAGTTGGGAAATTCACGCTGAATAGTGGCATTGATTTGATATAAATTAAATTCC
>JALSIU010000011.1 GCA_026989715.1 Methylomonas sp. | reverse complement strand
TGTTGCTGATAAAATGCATGCAGATTTTTTCCATGCCATACAAGTACAAAAGCAGAAATTGGCCAGTGAGGAAGATTTGGCTAAGTTTTTTGTCGCACATGGTGTGGAAGAGGCCGACTTTCATGAGGCATTTAATTCATTTATTGTGGATACTAAAATGCGTCAGGCAAAAAGCATGGGGCCGCGTTATGGTATAACAGGTGTGCCTGCTATTGTGGTAAATGGTAAATACTTAGTCAATGCAAAGACAGCCGGGTCGCATGAAGGTATGATTAGAGTCATCAATAAACTGATTACGCAAGAAAGTAAGCAATGATTATTTTATAATATTCAAAAAGAATGGCATATCATTTTGATTGTACAGTCTCATATTAGACATATCGTTTTATTAATTTTAAGTGAAACCACACTATTTCCAGTGCGGCTGTATGATCAAAAAGATAAGCCATTTGGATATTATGAAATTTTTTCTTCCCTATTTCCTTCCGTTAGGTTTAGGTATATTTGTGAAGTAATCTAGTAAATCGTTAAAGGCTGAATGTATATGTCTCCTTCAAACCCTGAATTAAGTAAATGGAAAGATAAATATTATAATGCGCTAGATGAATTAGAAGCGCAAGAGCAGCTTGCTCAGGTCAATAACGCGCTTTTTTGTCGTGCTTTAATTCGATTATCACTGGCGGTAAAAGGTTTTAATCAGAAATTAGACCCACATTTATTACATCTACGTAATCAACTAAAGCAAGGCTTGTCCAATGTTGAATTAAAGCAGGAGTTAGAGCAGTTTTCTGAGGCTTTGTTGCGCTTTGAAGATGGTAGTGCGATTGAGCCACTGCAGGATGCAAGCCTGTTATTTGATTTTTTAACAACTCAAGAGCAAAGTGCACAAAAAATTAGTGCCTTAAATTTGTTACGTGGACAATATGAAGCGGGCAAGTTAGCAGGGGCAAAAGACTTATTGACGCTGCTTGGTGAGTTATATGCAGCAGAAACGATAGAGTTAGATGAGGGAGGGAGCGGTTTAGTCGGTGTTGTTGCTGATTTAGATGCGCAATTTATTTGCGAGCAACTGAGTCAATTGATTCAAGGAATGGATGTACCTGATATATCGCAGGTGCGAGTTAAGAAAGTATTGCAGGCTTTGCAAAGTGAGCAAACTGAGACAACGTTTCAGGAGAATATAGATGCTGCTTTGAGTTTATTGCAAGACCTAAAAGAACATAATCTATTCGAGAAAAAAGAAATGGAAGTTTTTCTCGCACATGTTACCCAACAACTAGCTGAGTTAAGCAAGAGTGCTAAAGGCGTTGTGGGGACGACAGGAACTATTATTCGTAAAAGGAATAATTTAGATCAAACGGTTGCTAAACAGATGCAATCATTGCAGGAAAGCTCTGCACAGGCAACGACTTTGGAGCCTTTAAAAACACTTATTAAAACTGAACTGGATGATATTGCTGCGCAGATAAAAAGGCACCAACAAGAGGAGCAACAGCAGCAAGCCAGCGCCGAAAAGCAGTTAGCTTCGATGACGCTTGAACTAAAGGCCATGAAGGCAGAAGCGCAAAGTTTAAAAGAAAATCTTAAGCGAGCCTCGGCTGAGGCGATGACCGATGCCTTGACGCAATTGCCTAATAGAAATGCTTATGATAGTCATTTTGCCGCTGAATATGCACGTTGGCATCGCTACCAAACCCCCTTAAGTCTGCTGGTTTGGGATATTGATTTTTTTAAGAAAATAAATGATAACTACGGTCATAAAGCGGGTGATAAAACATTAATTATCATTGCACGGCTACTAGAGAAATATTGTCGAGAAACTGACTTTGTTTCTCGTTTTGGTGGTGAGGAATTTACCATGTTACTATCTGATACCGATAAAAAAGCGGCGTGGATATTAGCCGAGAAAGTTAGAACCATTGTTGCAAAAACAGGGTTTAATTCATCGGGAAAGGCTATTCGCATTACCATCTCTTGTGGTATTGCTGAGTTGTGTCAGGGGGATACACAAGAAACTTTGTTTGAACGTGCCGATAAGGCACTTTATAAGGCAAAGAAAAACGGACGTAATCAGTGTGTGATAGCTTAGGGTTGAGGATGTTATAACTTCCGAAACGGATTTGCCTTTTTGCCTCGTTTCGAGTTTTCTATCATCCTCAGTCCTAAATGTCGCCTCATATTTTAGCACCTGCTTGATATTGATTTATGAGGCGATGCGCTTATTTGTTTAGCTATCTTGTTGCTTGAAAGTCTACTATGCTAGTTGTTATTCTTTGACTAAATCAGAGGGTATTTCACTGCTGGTCGGAGCAGGTTTGCTGGCGTTGACGACTTCAGATAAGGGCTCATTTTGCCTATTACCCTCGCCAAAGAGTATGGCTGCCGCCATTAATAGCATCACACTGACACCAACAATAACAAATCTGTGGGGCTTTTCCATCCAAAATAGCAACCATTGCGGCTTTATCATGCCGATGATAAAAACAAAAATGGCCAGTAGAAGTAAATTAAACGCCCAGATAATCATGATTTTTCCTGTAACTAAAATAAATAAGTGTATATTGTACAAGTTCACTGCTGAAAGAAAATATCTTTTATGTGAGAATGGTGCAGTATCTTATTTAAGGAGGCGTGATGGAGTGGTTAAATAGCCATATTGCTTACTGGCACTGGCTTATTTTTGGGCTATGCTTGGCGCTGGCGGAAATGGTGTTACTGAGCTTTGTGGCACTATGGTTTGGTCTAGGTGCGATTGTTGTTGGTTTATTATTATGGGTCGTGCCTTTTTCATTTACGTTACAGCTATTACTTTGGATTGTGCTATCTATTTTTATTGTTTATGCCTGGTTTAAATGGGTGTCGCCACACTTTAAAAATAAATCACTGTCAGGTATGGCGCGTGAAGGGATGATAGGGCAGACAGGTATTGTCATTGAATATAATTCTTTACATACAGGGCGAGGCACTTTACGCTTTTCCGTTCCTATTTTGGGCAGTGACGAGTGGCAATTTATTTGTACAGATGCGGTGAAATTGGGTGATCGCGTTTTGGTGCGAGAGTTTTCCGGAAACACATTAATTGTTTCTGTCAAACATTAAAATACAAGAGGGTTTGATTATGGAAGGTTTAGCAGTGATTGGTGTCTTTGTTTTGTTGGTTATTGTGACGGTCATTAAAGGCGTTAGGATTGTCCCGCAAGGTTATAAGCATATTGTGCAGCGTTTGGGTAAATATCACCGTACGTTAGCGCCGGGGCTCAATTTTGTAATCCCCTATATTGATTCTATTGTTGAGAAAATAACCACAAAAGATATTGTGATGGATATTCCATCGCAAGAAGTAATTACGAAAGACAATGCCGTTATTATTGCCAATGCCATTGCCTATATTAATATTGTTTCCCCCGAAAAAGCCGTGTATGGTGTGGAAGATTATGTTGTGGCCATTGAAAAGTTGGTACAAACTTCATTGCGAGCCATCATCGGGGAAATGACTTTAGATGATGCGCTATCGTCAAGAGAGCATATTAAACTGAAATTAAAAGACGGTATCTCTGATGATATTGCCGATTGGGGAGTGACCTTAAAAACAGTCGAAATTCAGGATATTAATCCTTCATCGACCATGCAAGCTTCTATGGAGGAACAAGGTGCGGCTGAGCGGGAGCGACGTGCTGCGGTGACGAGAGCAGAGGGGGCAAAACAAGCCGCTATTTTGGAAGCCGATGGGCGTTTGGCCGCCTCGCGGCGGGATGCAGAAGCGAAAATCGTTTTGGCGCATGCAAGTGGTAAAGCCATCGCTAGTATCAGTGCAGCACTGCAAGATAAAGAATTACCCGCAACCTTTTTGCTGGGTGAAAAATATATTGAGGCTATGCGAGAATTATCTGAATCTGATAATGCAAAAACAGTGGTCATTCCTGCAGATTTAATTCATGCTGTAAAAGGGATGATAGGCAAATAACCGGATGGTTGACTTTGATACACTTTAATTTATATGACTAATAACGATATATTACGCCGCATTCGCTACATTTTTGATTTTAGTGATGACAAAATGATGGCTATTTTTGCGGCGGCCGGCCAGGTTGTGACACGTGAGCAAATCAGCAATTGGATGAAAAAAGAGGATGATGACGCTTATAAAGCCTGCCAAGATCCACAGTTTGCCCGCTTTCTAAATGGCTTAATTAATGATAAGCGTGGTAAAAAAGAGGGTGAATCGCCGCCTGTCGAGAAAGTATTAAATAATAATATTATTCTTAGAAAATTAAAAATTGCCTTAGATTTAAAAAATGAAGATGTTTTGGAATTGATGCAATTAGCTGATTTTTTGATGAGCAAGCATGAGTTAAGTGCTTTTTTTCGCAAACCGGGACATAAAAATTACCGTGAATGTAAAGACCAAATCTTACGTAATTTCCTGCAAGGTCTGCAAATTAAATATCGCCATGATGCCTAGGTATTATTATGCGTAAGCATATTATTGACCAAAGCCAACCTATCGAGGGGCTAATTGAGCCAGCTTGGTTGAACTTAGAAGAGTTGGCTTTGGTCGAAGTCAGTTCTGAAGCACCGGACTATCCGGTTGAATTTGCATTATTACCAAAGCATCGTGTCGGCTGGCAAGCGGGTCGTTCTGGAATGCAGTGTTTAAGGTTGATATTTGATCAGCCTCAGCAACTCAATATTATTCGGTTAAGCTTTAGTGAGCCATTGTTAGCGCGTTGTCAAGAATACTGCCTACGTTGGTCGGCTGATATAGAGCATCCCTTGCAAGAATTTATTAGGCAACAGTGGAACTTTAGTCCGACAGGTTCCACTGTTGAAAGAGAAGAACACCTTATTACACTGGCTCATGTTAAGGTGTTAGAGCTACAAATTATCCCTGATATACAAGGTGGCGGTGCACGTGCAACTTTAGAGCGTTTACAGTTAGCATAAACTAAAACAACTGCCTATATTATCTACGTCCACCAAAGAGAGATCCCATAATGCCGCGTATAATTTGTCGGCCTATTTGGCTACCAATGCTACGCGCGGCACTTTTTAATAAGGCCTCGCCGGCCGATTGCCGGCTTCTGCCACGGTGTTTAGGTTTATCTTGATTGGCCTCCGCCCGTTCAGCCATTCTTTCTGCCTTTTCTTTGAGTAACTCATAGGCTGATTCTCTATCGATTGTGTCTGTATAGCGGTCTTTATAAGGCGAACGACTCATTATTTCATTGCGCTCTGCATCCGTTAACGGCCCCATTTGAGATTCAGGTGGGCGAATTAAAGTTCGTGCAACAGGTGTTGGGCTACCTTCTTTATTTAAAACAGAAACCAGTGCTTCGCCTGTCTTCAGTTCTTTAATCGCTTGTTCGGTATCTAAATTAGGGTTACTACGAAAGGTCGCTGCGACAGCTTTAATCACCTTGCGGTCTTTTGGTGTATAAGCTCTTAAGGCATGCTGAATTTTTAAGCCTAATTGTCCTAATACATCTTCGGGAATATCCAGTGGGCTTTGGCTGATAAAATAGATGCCAACGCCTTTAGAGCGGATTAAACGGACAATTTGTTCAATTTTGTCGATTAATACTTGTGGCGCGCGATCAAATAATAAATGTGCTTCGTCAAAAAATAAGACCAGTTTGGGCTTGTCGGCATCGCCTACTTCAGGCAGTGATTCAAATAAATCAGATAATAGCCAGAGTAAAAAGGCAGCATATAAACGGGGAGCTTTGTTGCTTAAATGGCTGGCATCCAAAACGCTGATAACGCCATGACCGGAAAAATCGGTACGACAAAAATCATCTAACTGCAGGGCAGGTTCGCCAAAAAAATGCGTGGCACCTTGTTCTTCTAACACTAATAGGCGGCGTTGAATAGCCCCAATACTGGCACTGGAAATATTTCCGTACTCTGACTTGAGGGCTTTAGCATTATCACCCATCCAAATAAGCATAGCACGCAAATCTTTGAGGTCTAATAATAACATGCCCTGGTCGTCTGCGATTTTAAAGCAACTATACAGAATACCTGACTGGGTATCGTTGAGTTCCAGCAAATGGGTGAGTAATAACGGTCCCATATCAGAAATTGTCGTGCGCACAGGGTGTCCTTTTTGAGCAAAAACGTCCCAGAAGACAGTAGGGTTGGCGCGGAACTGAAACGGATCAATTTTGATTTGTTGTACACGTTCGGTTATTTTTGTATGGCTTTGACCTGCTTTGGCGATGCCGGATAAATCACCTTTAATATCCGCCATAAAAACAGGAACACCTAAGCGCGAATAGCCTTCGGCTAAGATTTGCAGGGTAATGGTTTTACCGGTGCCGGTTGCTCCGGAAATCATGCCATGACGGTTGCCCATTGCGGCATCCATTATGACTTGGCTATTATCTGTCGCACCAATGAGTATTTTTTGCATATTGAGTCCTTAAATCTTTATTGTGAGGCCTGTAATTTCTTTTTTACCAAATCTATATGTAAGAGCAAGTTATACACTTGATCAGCGTAAGATAAGGGTGTTTTAACCTTATTGACTTCATTTTCAATTTGTATCAATTCTTGTTTTAGTTGCGCAAATTTTTCAGCAGAGAGCTGTTGTTGGTGTACGCTATCATCTACTTCTTGTAGTTCTTTATACCAGCGATAAATTTTTGAACGGATGCGCCAACGGTATAAAGGCGGCATAATTTTGCTCAGCGGTAATATTAAGGCTAATAAAGGAATTAGCATAACAATCATGCGGTCAATAAATACGGCTGGCCAAAAAGGAAGATAGCGCATTAAGAAGGGAGGCCCTACTTTGTAAAAACGCTCAGCAACTTCATTGATGGGGTAAGCGGTAAATTGGTCGCTAGGAAAGCGGTTGGCGGCAGAAAAAATACCGGGGTGATGATGAATAGCTTTTGCTGCTCTAAGTAATAATACGGTTAAAGC
>JALSIU010000010.1 GCA_026989715.1 Methylomonas sp. | reverse complement strand
ACAATTGAATAAACTAAAAACTCAGATGATGGCTAATGATTGTCCAGTGCAAGGAGGCGGGGGAAAAATTAGCAAGCAGGCAACTTATAATGCCTGGCAACGATCGATGCAAGAGCATCAAAGTATTAATGAGATACTGCCTTGTTTCTTAGATAATTTACTCAAAGAATATTGTTTTGCTTATAGCGTTTGGTGGACGCAAGGGTCTGAGCAAGTAGAGCCTTCTCTATTAATCTGTGAAGGAATGCCGCCTTTTAATGGCATAGCGGCGATGTTTGATGGTGATTGGCAGAAGTGGGGCTGGGAAGGTTGTCGTTACCCCGTTGTCCCCTTTGGTAAACAATAATGAGTTTAATCACACAAATACGGTGGTCTTCTTATGGGCGCACGGATGTGGGGAGGGTACGTAGCGTTAATCAGGATAATTTTGCGAACCTGCCGGATAAACGCTTATGGGTGGTTGCTGATGGTATGGGAGGGCATAAAGATGGGCATTTGGCCAGTGCAAAGATTGTAGAGGTACTCACGCAATTTGAGCCTGAAAAAGCGATAGGCACGACGGTTAAGCGAATTTATCAGAGTTTGTATGCCGTTAACCAAACTTTGGTTGAGCAGGCGGCACAAACAAATGATGTGATTGGCAGTACTGTGGTTGTCTTGTATGCACATCGACTTAGCTGTATTGCAATGTGGTCGGGCGATAGTCGTATTTATCTCTTTCGTCGCGGCGAACTCAAGCAGTTAACGCGTGACCATAATAATGAAGCCGCGCTTTTAGCGGAAGGCTACACGCCTGATGAAGTTGCCATTCATCCTTATGCACAGATTTTGACGCATGCCATTGGGGGGGAGGATGCGGTGTATTTAGATGCGCAAATTCAAGAAGTTTGTCACGGTGATATTTTTTTATTATGTAGCGATGGCTTAAATAAAGAAGTCGCCGACAGTGAAATTGAAGATGTGTTAAGGCGTATGCCCTATCAGCAAGCGGTGGATCATTTAATGGAGCTCGCCTTGCAACGAGGCGCGCGGGATAATACTACTTTGATTTTAGTACAGGCTGAAAAAAACTGAGTTTATCTGTTTGGTATTGGGTGAAATTCACTCAGGCTTGGCAGTAATGGAAAATATTGAAAATAAATAATATTATAACTTTGTTATATAGCAGTGAATTTAATACAGGTGTTTTTATGGCTAGTTTAGCTGTTAGTCTTGTGATTAGATATTATGTGAACTGCATCACATTTTTTATGTATTATTTTGTTATATTTCAGGCTTAGATTTTAAATTTATGCAAATAAAGATAGGTAATTTTTAAGGAGAATTGGGTGGCTGCAATTGATTTGGATGCATTATTGAGTGAAATATCACCTGATGCGCCGTGTGGTGAAAATCTTGAGGAAGATGCAGACTTCTTATTGTTAGAGGATGAAAACCGGTTTGTTGAAGAGCGACAGATGGGGGATTCTATTCTTCCTGCAGAAGAGCCCGATTGGAAAGTAGTACGTCGTTTAGCGCTGGATCTATTAACAAGAACCAAAGATGTGCAAGTTGCTATGCCACTTATTTGTGCTTTAGTGCGCTCTGACGGGTTTGCAGGCTTAGAGCAAGGCCTAGCTCTTTTAAATGGCTGGATGGAAAATTACTGGGATGAGGTTTATCCAGTACAAGACCCCGAAGATGACTACCCTATTTTGCGCATGAACACCTTAAGTGCATTAAACGATTATGCCTTATTTAGAAAGCCTATTCAGCATATCCCACTAACCCAATCAGCACTCGGAAATTTTTCTTGGCAAGATATTGAAGTTGCCGAGGGCAGGGCTAATCCGGTTGAGGATGAAGAAGTGCCCAAAATGTCAATTATTGAAGGTGCTTTTATTGAGACAGATTTTGAGGGGTTACAAAATTTAGCGGCCTCAATTAAGCAGGCATTAGAGCAACTCAATACATTGACTAGCGTACTGACAGAGAAGGCGGGAGCCATGAATGCCCCTGTTTTTAGCGATATGGCCAGTTTATTGCAACATATTGCCGCTTTTGTTGAGCAACAGTTGCAACAACGATCCGAATTTCAAGATGATGCCGGTGCGAGTGAATTTGACGGGATGGATACGGCTAACACCGACTCGGCCTCGCGCACCGGAGGTGCTAAGGTTAGTCGACAAGAAGGAGTACATTCCCGCGCTGATGCGATGCGGGCTATTGATGACATCTGTCAATATTTTGAGCTGAATGAACCATCAAGCCCTGTACCGTTTCTATTGCAAAGAGCCAAAAAATTAATGTCGATGGACTTTATGGCTATTTTAAGAGATATGACCCCCGATGGGATTGACCAAGCGGAAAATATTTGTGGTATAAAGGAAGACGATGATGACGATGATGATTAGGTCGAAAGCATTGCATGACAACATAACGATGAATAAAAATAATTAAACGGGAGGCCGATAATGGCTAAAGCAAGTAGTCAAAAGTTTATTGCTCGCAATAGAGCACCAAGGGTGCAGATTGAATATGAAGTTGAGCTATATGGTGCTGAGAAGAAAGTTCAACTGCCTTTTGTGATGGGAGTTATGGCAGATTTATCCGGTAAGCCGGCCGAGGCACTCGCTCCCGTTGGTGATCGAGACTTTTTAGAAATTGATGTAGATAATTTTGATGACCGATTGAAATCCATGAAACCGCGTGTGGCTTTTCAAGTCCCTAATGTCTTGACAGGAGAAGGCAACTTAAGTGTTGACCTGACTTTTGAGAGTATGGATGATTTCTCGCCGGCCGCGATTGCGAGTAAGGTGGATGGGCTGAGTAATTTATTACAAGCGCGTACGCAACTTGCTAATTTATTGACGTATATGGATGGTAAAGGGGGGGCAGAAGAATTGATTGCAAATGCTTTAAATGACCCCGCTTTGTTACAGTCTTTAGCGGCCGCACCAAAACCTGATGCAGAAGCAGGAGCTGCGGATGATAACAATGAAGCTGGGGAGGGTTAATAATGGCTGAAACAGAAGTAGAAGCAACCGGCACTGCGGCAGAGGCTACCACACAAGAAGAGGGTGATTTTTCGGCGTTATTGCAAAAAGAGTTTAAGCCAAAATCAGACCGTGCCAAAGAGGCGGTTGAAGATGCGGTTAAAACCTTGGCTGAGCAAGCTTTGGCGGATACGGCTTTAATTTCAGGTGATGCGGTCAAGTCGATTGAGGCTATGATTGCAGAAATTGATAAGCGTTTAAGTGATCAGGTTAATTTAATTTTACATCACGCAGATTTTCAAAAATTGGAAGGTAGCTGGCGTGGCTTGCACCATTTAGTGAATAATACAGAAACGGATGAAATGTTAAAAATTCGTGTTCTCAATATTTCCAAAAAAGAGGTGCATAAAACCCTGAAAAAATTTAAAGGGACGGCTTGGGATCAAAGCCCTTTATTTAAGAAAATATATGAACATGAATATGGTCAGTTTGGTGGTGAGCCATTTGGTTGTATGGTGGGCGATTATGAATTTGATCATACACCGCCGGATGTTGAGTTTTTAAATGGGATGGCACAAATTTCAGCGGCTGCCCATATGCCTTTTATTGCTGCGGCGGCACCAAAATTAATGAATATGGATTCTTGGCAGGAATTGGCAGACCCTAGAGATTTAACCAAAATTTTTCAAACTCCCGAATACGCGCCTTGGCGTTCGTTAAGAGAGTCGGAAGATTCACGCTATATTGGCTTAACGATGCCGCGTTTTCTATCGCGTTTGCCTTATGGTGCGACAACTGACCCTGTTGAAGAGTTTGATTTTGAAGAAGATGTTGAAAATGCGGCGCATGATCATTATACGTGGGCAAACTCGGCGTATGCGATGGCGGTTAACATTAACCAATCCTTTAAGCTGTATGGTTGGTGCTCTCGGATTCGAGGTATAGAATCCGGCGGGGCTGTTGAAGGTTTGCCTGCACATACCTTTCCGACGGATGATGGCGGAGTTGATATGAAATGCCCTACTGAGATTGCGATTAGTGATCGGCGTGAGGCTGAGTTGGCAAAAAATGGCTTTATGCCCTTATTGCATAAAAAGAATTCTGATTTTGCTGCTTTTATCGGTGCGCAATCATTGCAAAAACCTGCCGAATATGATGACCCTGATGCCACTGCGAATGCTAATTTAGCGGCTAGATTGCCTTATTTATTTTCTACTTGTCGATTTGCGCATTATTTAAAATGTATTGTCAGAGATAAAATTGGCTCGTTTAAAGAACGAGATGATATGGAAAAATGGCTGAATTTATGGATTGATAATTATGTAGAACCAAATCCTGCGACTGCCTCAGAGGCAGATAAGGCAAGACGGCCTTTGGCATCAGCCGAAGTGGTCGTGGAAGAAATTGAAGGTAATCCCGGTTATTATTCATCAAAATTCTTTTTGCGGCCGCATTATCAATTAGAAGGCTTGACCGTTTCATTAAGGTTGGTTTCAAAACTGCCTTCAGAAAAAGGGGCTTAATAGCCCTAGGCTCTAACAGAGGGAGTGTGTGTTTTGGTGTTTTGCATGCTCGCTCCTTAGGTGATACGTATGCTATGTTTTTTACATACGTTTTGTAAGTAACGTAAATGTTTATTTAATTTGGAGAATAGATTATGGCAACAAGTAGCTTTTTACAGCTTGAGGGTATCGACGGTGAAGCCACTGATAAAGATCATAAAAAATGGATCGAAATTATGGGTTTTTCTTGTGGTGTCAGTCAACCTATGTCTTCCCCTGGTGGGGTTGGTGGTCGTGGCGCCGCGCGTGCAGATTTTCAAGCGTTGAGTACGACGCAATATGTCGATTCTAGTACGGTCGATCAGCAAATGTTTTGTGCTTCCGGAGCGCATATTGCAAACGCGACACTGGACGTTTGTCAAGAAACGGGAAAAAAATCAACCTATTGGCAGTATAAATTTACCAATTTAATGATTCAGTCTGTTTCAATCAGTGGCGGCGGTTCAGAGCGACCTGTTATGAATTGTAGCTATGTGTATGATACTATTGAGGTTTCATATGCTCCTGTGAGTGATAAAGGTGATGCAGGCAATTTGAAAGGTAAAAAATGGAGTCTGGTAGAAAGTGTTGACGCTTAAAGTCGATACTGTTTGTAATATACCGATATGAGTATTTGGATAAGGGTATTGCGATTAAAAGATGTCAGGGAAAATGTACTTCGCATAACGACTGCTTGTTGTGCGAAGTGTATTAAAATCTAAAATAGCGAGCATCGTTTGTGGGTGATTTATGACAATAGAAGAATTATTACAGCAAGGCGATGTCTTGGCTGCTTTGAAGCAGTTGCAATCTCAAATACGTGCTAATCCGGCAAAAGCTGAATTACGTGTGTTTTTATTTCAATTATTGGCTGTTTTAGGTGAGTGGGAGCGCGCATTAACACAGTTAAATGTTGCGGGTGAACTGGATGCAGGTACGCTTGCAATGGTTTCTATGTATCGGCAAGTTATTGCTTGCGAGCGTTTGCGTGAAAATGTTTTTTTAGCAAAAAGCGAGCCTATTATTTTTGGTAAGCCTAATGCCTGGGTTGCTCTATTGATACAGGCACTTAAATTGACGGCACAAGGCGAGTATCAAAAATCACAAGCATTACGTCTACAAGCATTTGAACTTGCACCGGCTAGCTCTGGGGTAATTGATGAACAGGTGTTTGCATGGTTGGCGGATAGTGATGCGCGGTTAGGGCCGGTGATTGAGGCAATGATTGATGGACGTTATTTATGGATTCCGATTGAAAATATTGCCTCTATTGTTATTGATGAGCCTGCTGATTTGCGTGATGTCGTTTGGTTGCCTGCGCATTTTAAGTGGGTAAATGGGGGGGAAAGTTATGGCATATTGCCTAGTCGTTACCCGTTTTCCTATCAGTACGACCCTTTAGTGGCGCTATCCCGAAAAACAGAATGGCAAGATTGTGGGGCTGATGTATTTTTAGGCATCGGTCAGAAAATTTTAGCAACCGATGTAGATGAATATGCCTTAATGGATATTAGGCACATTGCGTTTAATCATGAACCAATCCTTGCAGAGGTTGCGCAAGGTGGCTAGGACGCTACCCAAAGAACGCTTTTTGCCTTCGTTGCTTGACCGACTGACCAACGATGATCCGATTAATAGTTCAATACAATTGCAGCAGCAAAAAATAAAGCAGTTGGAAAAAGACTTAACGGTGCTTTTAGGCCAACAAAAGGAGTTGCCGCCAGCAGAGTATAAAAAAAAATATAAAACTTTACAGCAACAATTAGATCAAGCGCATGCGCAGTTTGGTATTTTGACCGCTTCTGTTAGTTCGCTAAAGGAAATTAGAGCATGTGTCAAAAGGGATTTAAATTGGCTGCTCAATGCGAGGCAATACGAAATAGATAATGCATTGCAACATTATCAAGAAGTCCGGCGTTCGGTAATCAACTACGGCATGTCTGATTTAACGGGTAAAACAGTGTCCGGCGTTGATATACGTAGTATTGAGCGGATGCTGAAACAGTCAATTATTGATTTTGAACCCCGCATTATACAACAAACGCTTTTTGTGAAAATTTTAGCTGACCAAAGTATGTTTGACCATAATGCGGTGACATTTGAAATAGAAGGACAGTTATGGGCAGAACCGGAGCCTTTGCACTTGCATTTGCGCACAGAATTTGAATTAGAAAGCGGCAGTGTTAATGTTTATGATTTTCATGAAAAGGAAAGTAGATGATTCCGCGCTTTCTTGAGTATTATCAACGTGAATTACAGTTTATTCGGGAGATGGGGGCTGAATTTGCACAGCAATACCCTAAAATCGCCGCAAGTTTGGATTTAGGGGGGGCAGAGTGTGCAGACCCTTATGTAGAGCGATTATTAGAAAGTTTTGCTTTTTTAACGGCGCGTATTCAATTGAAAATGGATGCGGAGTTTCCGCGTTTTACACAG
>JALSIU010000009.1 GCA_026989715.1 Methylomonas sp. | reverse complement strand
TAAAATAGTGCTAACGCTTAAGGATTCTGAACAAACTAGAGCTGTTTGGCCGTTTTCTTTTCAGCTTGTCTTAGAAATCATTATTGGCGATGCACTTGCATTGACATTGCATACTCGTAATACAGGGAGTGAGCCGTTTGTGATAACGGAGGCATTGCATACTTATTTTTATGTGGGAGATGTAACGCGGACAACTGTTTTTGGCTTGGAGAAAACGGAATATTTCAATAAAAAAGAAGGTTTTGTGCCGATGTGCCAAGTGGGCGAGTTGACGATTGAGGCAGAAACCGACCAGATTCATACTGATTTGCGGCATCAGTTAATAGTTGATGATCCTGTTTTGCAACGTAAAATTAAAATCAGTGCTTCCGGTAATAAAAATGTGGTTGTTTGGAATCCCGGGGCTGATATAGCAGCTGCCATGCCTGATTTGCAAAATGAGGATTACCGGTCTTTTATTTGTTTGGAAGTGGCTAATGTGGCCGCAGAGGGCATTGAAATCTTGCCTAATGATGAGCATAGAATACAGGCTGTTTATAGTCTTGTTTAGTGGCCCGGTTATCAATATAGGGTATGTATTGCACTCCATTAATGATTGTCTCCCCCTTTTTTAATATGTTGCATTGCATTAATGTTAACAAGACATTTGCTATTATCATCTTTTGTACCGGACTGACGGCTTGTCAATCTTGGTTTGGTCCTGCCGCTTTAAAGGATACGCATCCCGCTTATAATCAGGCAATTGCCAATTCACTTAGCCAAGAAATGTTGCTTAATTTGGTGCGCTTAAAATATCGGGATAGGCCTTATTTTCTGAGTATTAATAGCGTCACGGCTTCGATGTCGTTGAAGTCTTCAATCGGTTTGTCCAGTAGTGCAAAAATAGGGGGGGCGAGTAGCATATCGCCTGATATAGGGGTGAGTTTTGCACAAAATCCAACCATATCGTATTCGCCTTTAGGAGGCGAAGATTTTCTTAAAAGTGTGTTATCGCCCATTCCTTTACAGGCGGTTTTGGTGATGGCGCAGTCAGGTTGGCAAGTTGAGCGCATTTTTGGCCTATGCGTTGAACGGTTGAATGGTTTAGCCAATGCACCACGAGCTTCAGGGCCTACACCGGCAATGGAACCTGAGTACAAGGCGTTTAAAGAGCTGATAAAGTCGTTCAATTATTTGCAAACGCATAATGTGGTTGAAATTGGCGTTAATCCGGATTCCGGCGGCATTGAAATACATTTTTTACCCACCGATATTGCCGAATCACAAGCCGAAATTAAAAAAATACGGCAATTACTGAAAATTAACGATTTACATAAATACCATCTTTCGACGAATTTTTTAGAATATAATCCGAATAATTGGAATATTCGTTTGCGCTCTATTTCCAGTATTTTATATTATTTATCGCAAAATATTGATGTGCCGATATTGCATAAGCAGAAAGGTTTGGTCACCAATACGGTCACGAAAGAAGGGCAGTTGTTTGACTGGAGTAAAACGCCGGCCGGCGCCTTGTTTAAAATAAAAAGTGCGGAAGATAAGCCTGATAATGCGTATATTTCTGTGTATTATCGGGATACTTGGTTTTATATTGCTGATAATGATTTAAATACCAAATCAACCTTTATGTTGTTGACCCAGTTATTTAATTTGCAAGCGGGGCAAAGCAAAGCGGTGAACCCAACCTTAACAATCCCGATTGGTGTGCAATAAGGCGACCCCCTATGAAGTGTTTACATATAGCCTGTTTTGTTACCCTGTTTTTTTTATGCGCTTGTGTGCAGGCAAGTGATTTGTCGCGGGAAAGAGAGTATGCAACGGCTTTGGCAACAGCACCTCGCTTTGGTGACATTGTAAACTTAGGTGAGGGGAATACTGCGTTTGTAGCGATTTATACGCAAACGGAGCAGCTTAAAAATCGTGGTACGGTTATTTTATTGCACGAAATAGGTAGCTCCCCGGATAAAGACCCTGTTATTTATCATTTAAGGCGACAACTGCCGACTTATCATTGGGATGCTTTGGCCTTGCAAATGCCGTTGCGTGAGGCAGGGGCTGCACCCAGCGATTATTATGCACTCTTTAATGAGGCACAAGCGCGTATTTTAGAAGCCGTGCGCCATTTGGCATTAAAGGGGACAGAAACGCTTGTGATTGTGGGGCATGGGCTGGGAGCGCAGATGGCAGTTTATGCACAAGCAAATGCGCCAATGCACGAAATAAAAGCATTGGTCGCGATTGGGCTGAATGTGCCGGACAGTGAGAGCGAAACAGCACAAATACTGAAATTTATTAAGCAGTTAAGCATTCCTTTATTAGATATTTATACGCGCCGAGATAGCCCTAAGCTGATTAGTTGCGCGAGGGATAAGCGTCTAGCGGCACGCAATAATAATGCCTATCGTCAAATCAAACTCAAGCAATTTATCCCGTATGTCAATAACCCTAAGCCACTTGTACAGCATATAAATAGCTGGCTTACGCGCGTCACCCGTCAGGACTGAGCATAAAATAAAACCTTGCATTCCCTATTGTGAGGATATTAAATAGTCCTTATTTAGCATTAAAAAATACTGCAATATAAGCCGCCAGCGTATATACTCCAACGCATACGCTTTCTCCTTCCGGTGCATAGGAGCATCAATGAATATTCATGAATTTCAGGCCAAGCAACTCTTTAGAGATTTTTACATTCCCACTCCTGAGGGGATTGTTGCAGATTCTGCGTCCGGTGCGATAGCGGCTGCAACAAAATTAGCTGGGACAAGCTGGGCGATTAAAGCACAAGTGCATGCCGGGGGACGAGGTAAGGTCGGTGGTGTAAAAATAGCAACTTCTATGGATGACGTTGCTATTTTTGCCGAGCAGATGCTAGGGCAGCGTTTGGTGACCAAGCAAACAGGTGCGTTAGGCTTGCCTATCAATGCCGTATTAGTTGAAAAAACCGATACCATAAAACGGGAATTTTACTTGAGTCTGTTAATTGACCGTCACAGTGAAAGGCTTTGCTTTATTGCCTCGGCCGCAGGGGGGATGGATATTGAAGCGGTGGCCGCACAACACCCTGAAAAAATCATTACCGTTATGTTGCACCCTGCGGCAGGTCTGCAAGCCTATCAAGGCCGGCAAGTGGCTTTTGCTCTGGGTTTGCAGGGTGAGCAGATTAAGGCTTTATTGCAAATTATGGCTAATATGTTGCGCTTGTTTACCGAAAAAGATGCCAGTCAGATTGAAATCAACCCGTTGATAGAAACCGGTGCCGGAGCATTAGTGGCATTAGATGCCAAAATTAATTTTGATGACAATGCCTTGGCTATGCATAAAGATATTATCGGTTTACAAGATACTCGCCAAGAAGATGCTAAAGAGAATAAAGCCAAGCGATTTGATTTAAGCTATATCACTTTAGAGGGCAATATCGGTTGTATGGTTAATGGTGCCGGCTTGGCAATGGCAACAATGGATTTGGTTAAATTAAAAGGGGGCGAACCGGCTAATTTTTTAGATGTAGGTGGTGGGACGACAACGGAAAAAGTAACCGAGGCGTTTAAACTGATTGTCTCTGATAGCAATGTTAAAGTGGTGCTGGTCAACATATTTGGCGGTATTGTGCAGTGTGATGTGATTGCGCAAGGTATTTTGAGTGCATTGGAGCAAGCGCATATCGCATTACCGGTGATTGTGCGCTTGGAAGGGACGCATGCAGAAGAGGGGCGTGCGCTATTGCATCATGTGGCTCCTAATATTATTGCCGCAAAAGATTTAGACCATGCGGCGGAACAAGCCGTGTTGCTTGCAGGAGGTGCGGCATGAGTATTTTGATTGATAAAGATACCACGTTAATTTGTCAGGGGCTGACCGGCAAGCAGGCAACCTTTCATGCGCAACATGCCTTGGCTTATGGGACGCGCTTATTAGCAGGCGTGACCCCAGGGCGTGGCGGCAGTGAGCACTTGGGTTTACCGATGTTTAACACCGTGCAAGAGGCTTATCGAGCGACAAAAGCGGATGCCAGCATTATTTATGTTCCCCCTTTTTTTGCCGCCGATGCTATTTTAGAGGCGGTTGATGCGGGCATTAAGTTAATTGTCTGTATTACTGAAGGCATTCCGGTATTGCATATGTTGCGTGTGAAAGCGGCCATGCATGAGAGTGATGCCTTATTAATTGGCCCTAATTGCCCTGGTATTATTACACCTGATGCCTGTAAAATCGGCATTATGCCGGGTAGTATCCATATGCCCGGTTCTATCGGTATTGTCTCGCGCTCCGGGACTTTAACGTATGAGGCCGTGCATCAAACCACACAACAAGGGCTGGGGCAAAGTACGTGTGTCGGTATTGGCGGCGACCCGATTCATGGCATGAATTTTATTGATGTCATCAGTCGTTTCCAAGCCGATGAACAAACTAAAGGTATTGTGATGGTGGGTGAAATTGGCGGCAGTGAAGAGGAAGAAGCGGCCGCTTATATTAAAGCCTCTGTGACTAAGCCGGTTGTGGCTTATATTACCGGTATGACTGCTCCTGCAGGTAAGCGTATGGGACATGCCGGCGCGATTGTAACTGGCGGCAAAGGCACGGCGGCGAGTAAAGTCTCTGCTTTAAAAGCTGCGGGTGTCGAAGTGGTTAGTTCGCCCTCTTTAATGGGCGTAGCCATGCAACAGTTGCTTTAATTCAACAAGTATTATTTGAGCGTAAAAAACAGGCTTTTTTGTGCAATCCTTTATGCTGATATTTTATATTAGCATATCTATTTTTACTTAATTTATCTGTCCTTAAAAATTAATCATTGTTAAATGCCGGTATCAATGTGTGTTATTTACAACGATTTTAGTGATTATTTTTCCTTACTATCCTTTGTTTTTTAGTTTATTTATTTAAAATCAATATGTTGTAACTTTTGGCTCGATTATTGCGTGATTGCTCTGCTACGTTTGCCTTTGCTGCCATGCTGAAAAGGCGCGCTAAGTAATTATTTTAATAACCTGGCTTTTCGCCAAAGGGGGAAGTTTCAATGTATGTTTTTAACAAACAGGGGAGGCATAAGCGGCTCATGCACATGAGCTTTGTTTTTATGCTGCTCATGTTTACCAATAGCTATGCTGTTGTAAACGAATTCGATAAACCAGTGAATCACCCACCGATTCCATTGCTAGATGAACAAGGTGTAAATGTTTTGGCATCTCATAACCCATATAGTCCTAAAAAAAGCTGTGAGGGAAGTGGTTGTCATGATTATGAAGCTATTACCCATGCTTACCATTTCGAAATGGGGCGTGATGAAGCGGATGATAATTATGGGGTAAAGCGTGGCTTACCTCACTTAGTTTCTCCAGGATATTATGGTGGCTATACCTGTATGGGAGGAGATACGCCGCGGGTTTTAGCTAAAAAAGTTAATGATGACCCTGCCAATTATGCAGATTTAGGCTCTGCGGGTTGGGTTAAAGAATGTATGAGTTGTCATACTGGGGGGGGCTGGGCTGAAAAAGATCGTGATGGTATTCGCTACGATGAAAAAGACCCTGCTGATATTCCACTCTACGATGGCGATTACTACGAACGCCATACTATGAATGGCCAAGAGCATTTAATGCTATGGGATTGGAAAAAAAGTGGCGTAGGTGAGGCGGATTGTATGTTTTGTCATGTTGACTTTTCTACTTTACAGCTACCTGCCGATAGTGGCTTAGATGAGATGCTGACACCACGTAGAGCGCGCCAAGCCTTTACAACGAAAGGCTTTTTTCGTCAAGCCGCATCAGGTCTGATGGAATATGTTGTAAATTCGGAAGGTAAAAACATCATGACGGTTTCGCGGGCAATGCAACCCAATCCAGGCATGCATGGTCAGCCAGGTGAAGGTGAATCGTTGCAACCGGTACTGGATCAATATGGTATGCCTGTATTCAACTGGCATCCTGATGCCTTTGATGGTGCGGGGCGTGTGACGATTCCTATGTTACGTTTTCCTGGTAATGATAACTGCATGGCATGTCATAGAACCAGTAATTCACGTCGTGGATTTTATGGTTTTGGTGATGATGCAACTATTGATTTAGATCCTGTTGATGGAACAATTGTAGAAGATTACAAGGATGATGTGCATAAGGGTAAAACCTATACGGATGATAATGGTGAAACCCGTGATATTGAAAACTGTAATGCCTGTCATTCTAAGCAATATTTTAAATCAGCGTTTAGCAATGTTGATTTAGATGCTAATCATGATTTTCCTAAAGGCAACTCGGATATGGATGTACGTAATGATTTAGATTACGCACCGAATGCGAAGTCGTGTGAGGCATGTCATATTAACTCTGTCAATCCTGTTATTCCATCTAAGCATGATACCTTATTGGATGCGCATATTGAATTATGGAAAGCTAATGGCGATATGACGGGATATAGTAAAGAGAGTTTAACGAAAATTACGCAAACGCATTTTGATGTGGTTTCGTGTCAAGCCTGTCATATCAATGGTAAGGAAAGTCGTGGTAAGCCTATTCAGATGCTATTTCGGTATAGAATGGCTGAAAACGGCAAACTTACGATGATGCCTTATAACCCAAGAGTACGCTCTTACTGGAAAGACAAGGTTACCGGGCGTGTATTATCAAAAACTGAGCTTAATTCTGTTTTTGAAATAGGTGAAGATAGTGAAGGTAATTTATTTGGTAATATTGTTGACCCATTAAGCGGTGAATCGGTTGGTAAGGTGAGTGCAAGCTCAGGTCGGCATGGTGTTAGCTTTAGTAAGCCTGAAGATTATGAGGCCTTTATGGCGCTAAAATCTGCTTATGATAATTTATTGCGCATGAAAGGCTATAGTAATCCTGATGCTGCTGAAGTATTAACTGAATCGAATGAGTATATTATTTCGCATAATACGCGGCCGGCACCTGAATCGGTGCAATGTGAAGAGTGTCATGAGCGTAAGCAAAGTGGTGCGTTTAGTGCGTTATTAGCACCTAGTGGCATTATGGGTTCTGCTAATGTTAAAACCATTAGAACCATTCCGGA
>JALSIU010000008.1 GCA_026989715.1 Methylomonas sp. | reverse complement strand
GGGTGATATTGCGGAGCGACCCATTATTGCAGGTGTTTTTATTCGCAGGTTAAAAACGGGGATGCGTCTGCAAACTGATCCAACGGTTATTTATGGCATGGGGGAACAGTATCAGGGGAATATTCGCAAACGTGATTTACGCACCCGGACACCTTACAATACTTATAGAATTCATGGTTTACCGCCAACACCTATCGCTATGCCGGGGCAACTGGCCATTCATGCCGTACTGCATCCTGCAAGTGGCTCCAGTTTATATTTTGTTGCTAAAGGGAATGGCCGGCATAGTTTTTCAAGCAGTTTGGCAGATCATAATCGCGCCGTTAATCTTTATCAAAGGAAGCACTAAATGATGACCGGACGCTTTATTACTTTAGAAGGAGGCGAAGGGGTTGGTAAAACAAGCAATATCACTTTTATAGAATCTGTATTACGCAACCATAATATCCCTGTCTTATTAACACGTGAACCTGGCGGAACGAATCTCGCCGAAGCGTTGCGCGAGCTCTTGTTAGATAAAGAGCAAGAGGTGGTTGCGACCCAAACAGAATTATTAATGATGTTTGCAGCGCGGGCGCAGCATATTAAACATGTGATAAATCCTGCTTTAGCGCAAGGTACATGGGTGATTTGTGATCGTTTTACCGATGCTACTTATGCATACCAAGGAGGGGGGCGGCATATGTCTTATGCCGCCATTGCCTGGTTAGAGAACTTTGTACAGGCAAATTTACGCCCCGACTTGACCTTATTGCTGGATGCGCCGATTGAGATAGGCATGGAAAGGGTGGGTAAGCGCGGTAGCTTAGATCGTTTTGAGTCAGAAAAAATGGCTTTTTTTGCGCAAGTTAGGCAAGCTTACCTCAATATTGCACAGCAACAACCACAGCGTGTTAAAGTTATTGATGCAACGCAAACACTTGAGCAAGTACAGACAGAAATACAAACCGTTTTACAGCCATTTTTGTCCTAATGACCGATTCACATTACCCTTGGCATGAAAATTATTGGCAGCACTTGCTGGCCTATGTCGAGCAACAGCGTATTCCACAAGCACTCTTACTGCAAGGTATAACCGGATTAGGGAAGTATCAACTGGCATCGCGTTTCGCCCAGTATTTAATGTGTTTAGCACCTAATCGGCAATCATCCTGTCATCATTGCGCCGCTTGTAAGCTCTTTATAGCCAATACACATCCTAATTTTATTGTGTTGCAACCCGAAGAAGAGGGGAAATCAATTACGATTGATGTGCTGAGGCAGCTTATGCAACAACTGGTTTTAAAGCCACAATACAGTACTTACCGCGTGGTGATTGTCCATTTAGCTGAACATTTGAATAACAACTCAGCGAATGCCTTCTTAAAATGCTTGGAAGAGCCGCCTGAGCGTACCTTATTTATTTTGTTAACGGAGCAAGTGCAACAATTGCCGGCAACCATTATCAGTCGTTGTCAAAAATTAGTCTTGACCGCCCCGGATGCGACCGTTGCGCAACAATGGTTAGGTACACAAGGTATCTATGAGTCGCAACAGCCTCTATTGAATTTGGCGCAGGGTGCGCCATTATTGGCATTAGACTATGCACAACAAAATAGTTTACAGTTGCGTAATCAATGTTTTGCCGACTGGGAAAGTATAGTCAAAGCAAATGCTTGCCCTATTATACTGGCAGAAAAATGGTATAAATTGGCAGGGCAACCATTATTGCAATGGCTTATTTCTTGGACGGAAGATTTGATTAAATGCACTTTTCAAGTGCCATCACGGTTTTTATTGAATTCAGATTTAGCAAGTGCCTTACAAGGGCTTGCAACAGGTGTTGCACTCAATAATTTATTTGATTTTTATGGCTTATTGATGAAAGATACATATAGAATACAAACGCAACTTAATAAGCAACTTCTTTTTGAAGAAATTTTAATTACTTGGTCTCAAGCAAAAGTGAAGCGATAATTATGGCAGAATCAGTAGCACGGCAAGGAATTTTATCTTTATCCATTAAAGAAAAGAACGCACTTTACTCAGCCTATATGCCCTTTATAGTCAATGGCGGCTTGTTTATTCCCACTACGCGCAAATACCAGTTAGGGCAAGAAGTTTTTATGTTGCTTAACCTGATGGAAGAAACAGAACGCTTACCGATTGCAGGTAAAGTTGTTTGGATTACGCCTGAAGGGGCAGAAGGCTATCGTACTGCGGGTATAGGCGTTCAGTTTAGTGACCAAGATGGCGGTATGGCCAGAAATAAAATTGAAACTTATTTGGCAGGCTCCATTGAATCAGAACGTGCTACGCATACGATGTAGGCAGAAATAATTAATTACTTCGAACGTAAACCATCATTTTTTGGAAGTCATTGTATGAGACGCTATGCAACATAAGCTTAACAGGTTACATTTTGCCAATCATTTTGTGCAGGAATTGCCGGGTGATACGGACACCAGCCCGTATCCACGCCAAGTAAAGGGTGCTTGTTATTCTTTTGCAGCACCAACGCCGGTTCGTGCGCCTCGATTGGTTGCGTGTGCTTCTGAAGTAGCAGCCTTATTTGATTTGTCCGATGCGGATTGTCATACCGATTTTTTTACTCAAGTCTTTGCCGGCAATCAGTTGGCAACAGGCATGCAAGCATATGCAATGTGTTATGGTGGTCATCAGTTTGGTCATTGGGCAGGGCAGTTAGGTGACGGACGTGCGATTAATCTGGGTGAAGTGGTTAATGCCAAAGGTGAATGCTGGGCGTTGCAATTAAAAGGTGCAGGATTGACACCTTATTCTCGTGGTGCAGATGGTTTAGCGGTCTTGCGTTCTTCTGTGCGCGAGTTCTTATGCAGTGAAGCCATGTATCATCTTGGCGTGCCTACCACTCGTGCATTAAGCCTTGTCACCACTGGCGAACAGGTTGTTCGTGATATGTTTTATGACGGCAATCCACAAGCCGAATTAGGGGCGGTTGTGTGTCGTGTCGCTCCCTCATTTATACGTTTCGGCAGCTTTGAAATTCATGCCGCTCGGCAAGATGTTGCTTTATTACGCCAGTTGCTTGACTATACCATTCGCCATGATTTTAAACATTTAGGTGAACCCAATACCGAGGTCTATTTAGCTTGGTTTAATGAAGTTTGTGAGAAAACAGCCGAGTTGATTGTGCATTGGCAGCGCGTAGGTTTTGTACACGGAGTGATGAATACCGATAATATGTCTATTCTAGGACTGACTATTGATTATGGTCCTTATGGTTGGTTAGATAATTACGATCCTGATTGGACACCTAATACAACCGATAGAGCAGAGCGGCGTTATCGTTATGGTAATCAAGCTCAAATTGCCGGTTGGAACTTAAATCAACTAGCGAATGCCATTTATCCTCTGATAGAACAGGTTGAGCCTTTGCAAGCGGCATTGCGACATTACAGTACGTGTTTTATCAATGGCTATCACGATATGATGGCAGAAAAGTTAGGCTTGCAAGTCTTTGAACCAGAGACTGATAAAGTCTTAATAGAGGATTTATTAAAGCTATTGAGTTTGGCAGAAACCGATATGAGTATCTTTTATCGTCGCCTAGCGGATATTAGTACGGAATCCGAACCAAGTGATCAGCAATTACTTGCGGTGTTAAATGAAGCCTATTACCAGCCTGCGCAACTGACTGACGCTGTGATAGCACAAACGCTTACCTGGTTACGTCGCTATATTGCACGGGTGCAGCAAGATAAAACGACTGATTTAGATAGAAAGCAGCGTATGGATGCGGTGAACCCTAAGTATGTGCTTAGGAACTATTTGGCTCAATTGGCAATAGATAAGGCCGAGCAGGGTGATAATAGTATGGTGAATGAGCTATTGGAGGTTTTACGGCACCCTTATGATGAGCAAGCTCAATATCAACAATGGGCACAAAAACGTCCTGACTGGGCACGTACCAAGGCGGGGTGCTCAATGTTATCTTGTAGTTCTTGATATTTTCGCCCTTGAAATAAATTGTAGATTGTGACAGAAACTTTAATGCAAGTTTCCCAAGGAAACTTTCAATTATTACGTTACCCCACTGTAAAACAAGAAAAACTACGCGCATGGGATGCGGCGGATGAATATATACTCAATGATATTGCGGGCAAAATAACAAATATTAATACCCGAATTTTATTGGTTAATGATCGCTTTGGTGCCTTAGCCGTGGCTTTACATCAATATCATCCTTGTGTGGTAACAGATTCTTATATTGCACAGCGTGCCATTTGTGAGAACTTACGGCTGAATCAGCAGGGTGAGAATTTTGTTTCTGTTTTTGATAGCCTTAATTTGCCTACGGAATCATTCGATTTTATTTTAATCAAAGCACCTAAAACGCTCGCTTTTTTTGAAGATTTATTACTACGCTTACAAGATAACCTAAAGCCTAATACCCAAGTCATCGTTGCCGGTATGGTGAAAAATATGCCTAATGCCATTTGGCAAACATTGGCGCGTCTGATTGGGCCGACAACGCCCTCAAAAGCGGTTAAAAAAGCGCGGTTAATTTATGCAACACCTGATACGGCAAGAGAGATTCCTGCTAATCCCTATCCTACGCATTATCAATTGGAAGGCAGTGCATATCAGATTTATAATCATGCTAATGTCTTTTCGCGACAACAACTCGATATGGGGACACGCTTTTTTTTAAAGCACTTACCTTGTCATCAAAAATATCAGCAAGTTGTTGACTTAGGTTGTGGTAATGGGGTTGTCGGTTTAATCTTTGCCGCAAAAAATCCTACCGCCACATTGCATTTTGTGGATGAATCTTTTATGGCCGTTGCCTCGGCACAGCAGAATTTTCGTTTAGCGTTTGCACAACGTCATGCAAACTTTAATGCAACAGATGCCTTAGCTGATTTTACACCTCGCTCCGTTGATTTGGTTTTATGTAATCCGCCTTTTCATCAACAAAATACCATTGGTAATCATATTGCCATGCGTATGTTTAAGCAAGCGGCACAAATCTTATCGGCAAATGGTGAACTCTGGGTAATCGGTAATCGTCATTTAGGCTATCAGAACAGTTTAAAACAGTATTTCACTAAAGTTGAGTTAGTGGCTGCCAATGCCAAATTTATTATTCTCAAAGCGGCCAATGGACGTTAAATGGTAAAGGTGGGCTGTATACAAAAAGAGCTGCACTCAGGATGAACATCAATAGAGAAACACCAAAATAGCGGATGCTAAATATTTTTAGCGCGGTACCGAAAGAGCGTTTTAATTGCACATTACTCAAATCGACACTATACAATTCATCTAGCAATAAATGGATAATAAAACCAAAGCTAATAAATGCACCGCTCATCCACGAAAAATAATCACTATTATGAAATAGATAATGGCTAATACAGACAGTTAATAAGCCAAATAATGCAGCACAAAGCAAGGAATGAATCGCACCACGATGTACTGTTAAATGTTTGAATATCGCTAAAATAGGGTAGCGAATAACAAAAAAAGTACTACCGGCAATAATAAATAAATGTTGCAAAATATATTGGTCTTTAAATGTTAAAATAGTCAGCACTGCAATTAACGTAGCCAATGAGGTAAATAGTAACTTTAGTGGTCGTGAGCTATCAGAATCAATATCAGGCAATAAACCGCCTGCCGTTCCTAAAAAGACAAACCAAGGAATATCCAATAGCTGGATAAGGTTTTTATTAGAAAGTGTAACCGCCGCAATACCACTTGCAGTCGCCGCAACAAAGATATGCGTATTAAAATTAGCCATAATGAAGGATAAATAAATGCAGTGTATTAATACGCCTGCCATCATAGAAGAAAGTATAAAAAAATCCCGTTTTTTAGGCTTTGTATTCCCTTGCACCTCTGAAGTAGAGGTAGCACAGCACTTAAGTGCTCTACAAAGCAAGCATGCGGCGGCAAATCATATCGTATTTGCTTACCGAATCAAAACGGAAAAAGGTATTATTTGTCGATTCAATGATGCCGGCGAGCCTTCAGGAACGGCAGGTAAACCCATTTATAAATATATTGAAGGACATGATTTAATCAATGTGTTATTTGTGGTGGTGCGTTATTTCGGCGGGATTAAATTAGGTGCGGGCGGACTGACGCGAGCTTATGGCGGGACTGCTAAACAGCTGATTGCCGTCGCAGAAGTCACGCCTTATATAGAACAAGCGATTTTAGAGTTCATATTAGACTATCATCAATTGCAAACCTTTGAATATAATGTACAGAAATTATCAGCACGTATTATTAGCCAAGAATTTTCAGGGCAAGTGCGTATACAGGTACAGATTGCAGTCACGGAAAGTGCCACCTTATTACAGCTTTTTTCTGGCCAGGCTTTATAACAGATAGGTGTCATTAAGGGTTTAATTGAGCGTGCAAAGCAAGGACGGGTGTTGGCTGAGCTTGGCAAGTATTGTATTTAAGCTATACTTAAAATTTTATAAGAATGGAAGAAAAAAATGAAAAAACTGATTGTACTGTTGATGCTATTGTCTTTCAATGCCTTTGCTGTACCTGTAGATATTAATACTGCCAATGCTAAGGAAATTGCTGCTTCGTTAAAAGGCATTGGTCAGAAAAAAGCGGAAGCGATTGTAAAATATCGTAAACAGCATGGTGCATTTACCAGCTTGGCTGATTTGAAGAAAGTAAAAGGCATTGGCGATAAGACCCTTGCGAAAAATAAGCAAAATATTAAATTAACAAGCCAATCAGCGGCAAAATTAAAAAGTAAATCTAAATCTACAAATAAGCCTAAGTCAACAAGCAAGCCCAAATCTACAAGTAAAACTAAGTCCAAGCTTACAAGTAAATCCAAATCAAACAATAAACCTAAATAAATAGTTATTTTTTGAGTTGACGAGTGCCCTCATTTTAAGAAATGAGGGAGTGATTGAATACGAATATCTTCTTTTTTAATGATTAGATGCTCTTATAAAGAGCATCTAATCATCTTCATTTATCCAGAAAAGTCCTACCTTTAATTAAACCGAAAGGTTAACGCATAAAAAATCAAGACCG
>JALSIU010000007.1 GCA_026989715.1 Methylomonas sp. | reverse complement strand
TTTGGCCAGAATCAGGCCGCCGATAAGCAATAAGGCCATGATAAAAAAAGCCCCAACCAATTGTTCGCGCGTACTTTGACTGAGGGAATGAATGTAGTGAATATTGGTTGTTTTTTTTCCCATGGTTTTGCCAATTAGTGTTCAAATAGTTCGGGGTGTTGCTGTTTAAACCGAGCCCATTCATTGTAGGCGTAAAATGCTTGATTATCACAATAAATGATGTGTTGTGCCGATTTTTTCATAAACGCGAGGCTAACGGCACTACTGACGACCGTTATGTGCAGTTCGCGGCTGATGTTTATTAAGTGAGTGCCTAAAATATCATGCTCATACATATCTAAGCCTTGAAATGGCTTGTCTATAAACAGAATGTCAGGTTCTAACATCAGTGCGCGAGCAATCAACAGCAAGCGATGTTCTAAGGTGCTCATAAACGCGGGTAGCTTATGGCAGACTTGGGTACATTGAAAATACTCTAATAGTTGTAGTGCCTGCTGGTGTATGTGTTGTTTAGTGTGAGTTTGATGATATTCTGCTGCAAGTTTTAAATTATTCAGGCCGGATAATATTGACAATAATTGTATGTCGGCATCGAGGTAGGCAATATTTAAGGCTTGTGGATAGTCAATACGCCCCGAACCGGCCGGTTGTTGTTGTGCTAGCATCTGCATATAAGGCATTAATTCTAGGTGGTAGCTTTTGCAACAAACAAAGGTAGCGGCCGGAATACTGCAGCTGAGTGGTGGCGGTGTTTGCACTAATAGTTGCTCTGGAATAGCCTGGTGTGCTTGTATGAGGATTGTTTCGGTGGCCATTTTAAAAGAGTGCGAAAATGGCATTGATAAAAAAAATGGCCATTAAGCTTTTAACAATGGCTTGTTGTGTCGCTTGCGGTACTTCTGTGACCGAATTTTTGACCTGTAAGCCGAAATAACAGGCATAAGCGGCAATTGCGATACCGCAAATAGCATTTTTTATTAAAAATAACCATAATTCGGTAATGCTGATCGCATCGATTAAAATAAAAAAATACTTAAAGTTAGAGGGCGAGCCTAATAAACCGGCAAATAAAACACCTAATAGCATGGTTAACACGGAAAAATAAACCGCTAAGGTCATTTGCGAAATAGCCAAACCTATTAAGCGCGGGTAAGCCAGATAAATGAGTGGGTCTACACCCAATAAGCGCAGACCTTTTATTTCATGGTTAATGCTCATATTGCCTAAATCAACCGTAATGGCCGAGCCTGAGCGTGCAATTAATACAATGGCAGTAATGGTGGGGCTTAATTGCAAAGCAATAAACTGGGTGAGTAAGCTGATGACTTCTTTTTCGGTGGCAATATTTTGTAAAAAAAGAATTAGTTGTGCGGTAACGCTGAAACTAATCAATAAGCTGAGAATAAAAAGTGTTGGGAATAGCGCATCAATGCCACTAAAAATAATTTGGGCGGTGGTCACTTGTTTAATGACTTTATGTTTGGGATGCTTATGTTGGTAATGCAAGCCGCGTTGCAACACGCAGAAAGTAAATTGTAAGGTGGCAAAGAAAGTGTGAGTCGATTGGATAAACCATCGTCCTGGCGCGCCTAAAAAGTATTGTAAAAAATACTTCATAATGATTGCGCAAGCCAATAGTAATCGGGAAGGGGTGCGTATCTCCCACCTGCGCCGATGCGAAGCATCGTCCTTGAACCAAAAGGTTCAAGTGGGTGTCTATCCGGCATTTCAGGCTTTCCGCTAACGGACATGCGCACCAGTACCGGAATCGACTCCCGGGGTAAATATAGGTCCAAGGAACACCCACTCCACTGTCGAACGCCGCAGGAGATACACGGTATATTTTAAACGCTTTTTAAAGCAGTATCGATTTTAATATACATTTTTTTAATATTCTCATCTAAGTCATTGTTTGCTGGGGTGCCGGCTTTTTTGAGTTGGGTCAGCTCGTGAGTTAAATTGAGTGCCGCTAGAACGGCGACTCTATCTGCCCCCGATACTTTGCCGGATTGGCGAATTTTGCGCATTTTCTGGTCTAATTGCTCTGCGGAGTTGATTAAGTCTTCTTTCTCATGTTCGGCGCATGCAATTTTATACTCTTTACCCAATATATTAAGGGCAACCCCTTGATTTTTTATACTCATGTACCATGTTCCATTGTTTTTAAGCGACTAATCATGGCTTCTACGCGAGTACGTGCCAAGTTAGTTTTTTCGACTAATTTTGCTTTTTCTTTGACTAAAGCATCTTGTTTGATTTTTAAGGTCGTATTTTCAGTCCGTATGGCATTATATTGCTGAATTAACTCATCTAATTTGTCTTCGAGCTCTTTAATATCAAATGATTGATTGTGGGTACTCATAAATAACTCATTCTCTTAAAATGAAATTTGCTATCGGCATAGTGTGCGCGAAGTCTCGTTGCTATTGCTTGCATTATTTAAAGGAATGCAATACATCAATAATGTATGCCATAGCATGATGGTTTGCCTAATAAGGCACTTTGCTTTATCGGCTTGCAAATTGCAGAAAGTCTGCAATTCTCAAAGTGATTGCGCTCACTATATGGTAGCATAAGCAAGCAAAAAATTTGAGGTAGATCATGCTATGTGATTACCTGTCTGTCATTATTTTATTGAAAACTGTAAATGAGTTACTCCATTATTAATACCATTATTGTACAAAGAGAGGCGGCCGATAGTGCCGCTGAAGTGCATGGCATTGCTGTTGCGATGCTGTGCCTTGATCCTAAAGCAGAAGCAGGTGCTTGGCTGGCAGAGGCGATTACTAAAGATGCGGACTTATGGGAGGACGATAAATCAGCTTTGGTTGATTTATTTGAGCAAACCAAAGAGCTGATGGCCAGTGATGAATTTGTATTTGATTTATTTTTACCGGCAGAGGATGCGCCAGCTTTTGAGCGTTGCACCGCTATTGTGCAATGGTGCCAAGGATATTTATTTGGTATGGGGCGAGTGGAAACCAGCTCTAAATGGCCGGGGGATATTGATGAGGTTTTAAAAGATATTGTCGAATTTACCAAGCTGGATACGGAGGTTGATGCTGACGATGCGGAAGAGGTTGAGGCCGATTTGGTAGAAATTCAGGAATATTTACGTGCGGCTGTGATGCTGGTGCGTAGCGAGCTTAATCATGATGCACCTGATAATGAGACGCTACATTAGGAGCAAATGATGAATGCAAGCGAATTTAAACAACGCCGAGAGCAACTAATGCTTGCGGTCGGTATAGGTAATATTGCCATTATTGCCAGTGCCAATACACGCACTCGTAATCGTGATGTAGATTACCCCTTTCGTCAAGATAGTGATTTTTATTATCTCACCGGTTTTAATGAAGCCGATGCGTTAGCCGTTTTTATTCCAGGGCGTGAACAGGGTGAATATATCTTGTTTTGTCAGGAATTTGATGAAAAAAAAGCCTTATGGGAAGGGGCGCATGCGGGCTTAGAGGGTGCAACACGAGAATACGGTGCCGATGATTCTTTTCCAATTGATGATTTAAGTGATATTTTACCGGGACTTTTGGAAAATAAAGCGAAGGTGTATTACCCGATGGGGCGCGATCCTGATTTAGATCATCACTTGATGGAGTGGATTACTCATATACGCAGTCAAACGCGCACAGGCGTTAATGCGCCCGGTGAACTGGTTTCTTTAGAGCATACCTTGCATGAAATGCGTCTGATAAAAAGCCCTGCTGAAATTGAATTATTGCAGCAGGCGGCAGATGTCTCGGCAAAAGCGCATATTAGAGCCATGCGTGCCTGTGCGGCGGGACGTTATGAATATCAGATTGAAGGCGAGATAATTCACGAGTTTATTGACAATGGCTTGCGTGCCGTTGCCTACCCTTCGATTGTTGCCGGTGGTGAAAATGCCTGTATATTGCATTACACAGAAAACAATGCACCTTTAAAAGATGGCGACTTGCTTTTAATTGATGCGGGAGCCGAATGCGACCATTATGCCGCTGATATTACGCGTACTTTTCCGGTTAATGGTCGTTTTTCACAGGAGCAGGCCTTATTGTATCAGTTGGTCTTAGATGCCCAATTAGCAGCGATTGCGGCAATTAAGCCGGCAACGCCATGGAATGATGCACATGATGTATCAGTACAGATATTAACGCAAGGATTGGTTAAACTCGGGTTATTAACGGGGGATGTTGCACAACTTATCGAAGCAGAAGCTTATAAAGTCTTTTATATGCACCGCATTGGCCATTGGCTAGGCATGGATGTGCATGATGTGGGGGATTATAAGATTGATGAGCAATGGCGTGAATTAGAACCAGGCATGGTATTGACGATTGAACCGGGTTTATATATTCCCAAAGATTGTATGACGGTAGCACCTAAATGGCGCGGTATTGGTATTCGCATTGAGGATGATATTTTGGTCACGACAACAGGGTGCCGCGTTTTAACACATGCCGTACCTAAAACGATTACCGAAATTGAAGCGATTATGCACTAGCGTGTTTTAAGTTTCAGGGACTGACATAATGATGGACAAATTTAAACTGAACTGAGAGTTTCAGCATGAAGCAAGATTATGATGTATTAATTGTGGGGGGCGGCTTGGCAGGCAACTGCCTGGCATTGGCCTTGCACAATAGCAATTTAAATATTGCGGTTGTTGAAGCCAGTACCCGCGAGCAACTGCATGATTCACCTGCAGGGGATAGGGCATTGGCATTGGCGCAGGGGTCTGTGCGTATGCTGGATGATTTAGGTGTCTGGGAGCATGCCAAAGCCGCAGCCACACCGATAGAAAAAATTCATATTTCTGACCAAGGGCACTTTGGCAAGGCGCGACTCTCCGCCAAACAAGAAGGGGTTACGGCACTAGGCTATGTGATTACGGCGCGTGATTTAGAAGCAGCTGTTGCTGATTTAGTCGTACAAGCCGGTATTGAACAAATATGTCCTGCTCGGGTGATTGGCATTGCTTCCGACTCGGAGCTTGCGCATGTCAGCTTAAAGCACGCGGGTGAATCACTTAATATATCGGCCAAATTAGTAGTTGGCGCAGATGGGGGGCAGTCAACACTGAGAAAGCTATTGGACATTGCGCAACATGTTACCGAGTATCAGCAAACTGCTATCGTAACCACCATTAAAACAGATGTGGCGCATGATAATACGGCTTTTGAACGCTTTACCCGCTCAGGACCGTTGGCTTTATTGCCGATAGGTGACGACTATGCTGTGGTATGGACGCGCAGTACTGAGGAGGCGGAACAATTAATGTACGATAGCGAAGCTGAATTTATTGCCGGTTTGCATGCCTGTTTTGGCTATAAATTAGGTCAATTTACCTTGACTGCACCACGGCGGTCTTTTCCTTTAAAATTAATTCGTGCACAAAGCATGCATGCGGGACGTGCGGTCATTATTGGCAATGCGGTGCATCAATTACACCCTGTGGCTGGGCAAGGCTTTAATTTAGGGCTACGTGATGTAATGCAATTGGCGGATATGATTTTGCAAGCGGAGCAAGACAATAGCGATATAGGCAGTGCGCAACTATTAGCGGCCTATGCGCAGTTGCGTCAAAAGGATCATGATACCGTGATTCACTTTACCGATGGTGTGGTGAGGTTATTTTCGAATGCCTGGCTGTCTTTAGCGGTCGCTAGAAATACAGGTTTAGCTTTATTGGACGTGGTTCCTGGGGCAAAAAAGCAACTGGCACGTTATGCTATGGGGCTAAAGACACGTATGCCGCGCATTGGCCAACGGAGACGCGCATGAGTCAGCATTATGCAGTGATTATTGTCGGTGGTGGGATTGTCGGGGCAACGGCGGCTTGTGCTTTGGCGCAAGCAGGTATTGATGTTGCGCTGATTGATGCACGCAACCCAGAACGCCAATGGCCGGCAAAGCCGGTGGATATTCGAGTGTCTGCTTTAACGCGTGCCTCACAAAATATTTTACAAGCAGTCGGTGTATGGCCAGCCATGCAACAGCGGGGTGTCGGAGCTTATGAGCATATGCATGTTTGGGATGCGCAAAGCTCAGGCGTATTGCACTTTGATGCCGCTGAGACAGAGTTTCCTGTGTTGGGGCATATTGTGGAAAACCGTGTGACGGTCGCATCATTGTGGGACAAGCTGGAGACCTTGCCGGCAGCAAGCTTGATTTGTCCGAGTACGGTGGCAGATTTAGAAATTAATAGTGAACAGGCTGTGGTGCACTTGGATAATGGACAAGCCTTGACGGCGGAGCTGGTTATTGCGGCAGATGGCCGTGATTCGGCACTGCGAACCATGGTCGGTATACAAACGGCCGGCTGGGAATATAAGCAATCTGGCTTAGTGGCCACTGTCAGCACTGAAAAATCGCACCGGCAGACTGCTTGGCAACACTTTTTGCCTGAAGGGCCTTTGGCATTTTTACCGTTAGTCAATGGGCAGTGCTCCATCGTTTGGACCTTGAGTATTGCGCGTGCGCAACACTATGTTAATTTAGCTGAAGAGGCCTTTTTGCAGGAATTGGAACAGGCATTGGAAAGTAAATTAGGCCAGGTATTAACGGTAGGGCCGCGTGCTGCTTTTGCATTACGTTTTCAATATGCCAAGCAATATACGCATGAACGCTTTGTGTTAATTGGTGATGCCGCGCATGCCATGCACCCTTTAGCCGGGCAAGGTGCAAACGCCGGATTATTAGATGCGGCCGCCATTGCAGAATTAATTATTAAAGCCGACCGGCTAGGGCGGCCAATAGGCAGTCATAAGCTACTTCGCCGTTATGAGCGTTGGCGTAAAGGTGATAACTTAGCGATGATGAGCAGTATGGACGTGATTAATAAAATGTATGCCCAGCAAAATGACGTTTTTCGCCAATTACGCGGTACTGGTATGAGCCTGATTAACCATAGCGGTTGGTTGAAAAATTATTTTAACCATTATGCCATGGGTTTACGGGACGATTTGCCGGCGATGGCAAGTACCGTTAGTTAGCGTCGTGTTCTTGAGGAATAACCCAATATCCAAGAGCCTGAGTAGTATCCTGAAAACTGA
>JALSIU010000006.1 GCA_026989715.1 Methylomonas sp. | reverse complement strand
AGTCGTCACACCTGTATAAATAACATTTTTCTGCTTGAAGTTAAAGGTTGTCGCTTGCCGGGAAGATGATCTGCGTCTATGTGATCTGTGTCGGTGCGATTTCCGTTTAGGTGTTGTGATAGGATCGGAGGGCTGTGGTGTAGACATGGTTTTAATTGGCTGTAAGGATTGATTGGTGATTAAGCGATTACCAAAATTGAATAGCAATACGAGACTAAAATAAACTAGACTCCAGCGCATAAAAAGAACAGCAGGTGTTAATAGTGTTTTTCTATCAGGGCCTAGTAAAAAGTCAACGCCTGAAAAAGTATAGCCATATTTATGAATATTTTCAGCTAAGCCTAGTTTTAGGAGATACCAACCGGCTATAACGGCTATGATGGAAACTAAGTAATTACCAGGGGATGTTATTTGTGCAGAAATTGGTTTTTTGGCGAGATAGGCCGCATGACCGGTGAGCAATAGGACTAAAGTGCTTAAGAAGGGGATATTATTTTGCGCGAGTAGTTCGGTGAGGTTATCAGTTGCCGCATGATTAATACTGATAAATTGAGCAAAAATAAAGCTAAGCAGAAGTGAGCTACCTTGGATAAAAAGGATGGGTTGAGGCTTACTCAAGGTTTTTCTAAAGTGCAACAGCGTTGTCCAAAAACACATGGCAAGTGTTAAAGGGGCAATTAAGGCGATAAACCTGATATAGCGTTCTAATTTATCAATTGCATTAGGAAATGTGAGTAGATTCTGACCAAAGTTTCCCCATAAGCCCTCGTTAGCGATGGCATTTTTAATGGATAATGAGCCTAGAATATCGGATAGACTTTCGTATGAAACCGATACTTTGATTAGGGCATAGGAGAGGGCGCAAAATAAAAAACCTACAGGTAAAACAAACAAGGCGTACTTTGTTGATTGGGTACTGAGCTTTGCTAGTAAGGAGCCACTGGTTGCAAACCAGGTCAGAAAGAGAGCAAAGCAGAAAAGGCTGAGTAAGCTGCCGTCATTTAAAAATAATTCTTTAATATTATAAGGTAATTGCGGCAAACTTAAGAAGAGTTTAAGCCCGATGGTGAGGGCAATAACCGGAATGAGCCATTGCAGATAAGGGACGTTCTGTTTTGAGTCATTGCTGTTGATAGACTCTGGCTTATGTTCGATTTTTGCGGTACTGGTGATATGATTTTTTTCGGTGTGTTGTGGTAAAAACTTTATTGAAATTGCAATCATGATGACCAATACAGGGTCGGTAATTTCTGCTGTATGTTCTGTTAGAAATATTTGCATAAATTCTATGCCGGCAGTTAACGCAACTAAGGCTAACGTGAAGACATTGCGTATTTTTTTGGGCACAAGCCATAAAAGGCTGCCGTATATAAATAATTTTTCGAGTAAGTTTTGAGCGTTAATCAGCATCGAGCCCGTTAAAAATCCATAAAATGGTACCCAGTTAAAGGCTTGCGCATAAGAATCTAATTCAAATGGAAAAATGCCTTTAATGACTAGGCTGGTAAGTAATAGACTGATAAGCAGTAATGATGTTACCTTTGAGTGGTTTAATATGAGATACCAGGCTAATATGGCAAGAAAACCTGCAAGATAGCTTGATGTATTGATAGTCGTATCGAGCAGAAACAGTTTGGCTGTCAGTGTTGCTAAGATAATAAAACAGAACAGAGATGCTTGTTTTTGTGGGTATGCTTTTTTAAACAAATAGCCAACGACTAACCAACTGGAAAAATGTGTTAAAAAAGTGGTAAAGGAAAATTGTAAAGGTGGCAATAGTTGCTTTATATTTTCCCAAATAAGGCCAATATCTAATGTGGGGACAAAAGGTATTAATTGGAAGGCAAGCCAGCCCCCAATTAAGAGTAATTCAATATTAATGGTGCTTGTGGCACTCGAATGACTCGATATATTTGGGCGGCTAAATAAACTTCCCATTAATGTCCCGACAATGATACCGGCAATATTCCAAACGACATCAAGTAAATTAGGGTCTCTGGAGGGTGTATAGAGCTGTAGAACTTGTAGAATGGTTGCTAAAGCAATACCTGCAAGAAATAAAAATAGACTGTTTAAGTTGTTTTGTTTGTTTTGTAAGCTAATAATGATGCCTAAAGGCAAAAATAGGGCAATATTTCCTAAAATGTCACTAAGAGAGGGCGTATTAAATGCATTATCCCAAAGTGGGGAGAAAAATGAATGCCCTGAATGCGCATTAAATTCAAAATCAAAAGGGTAGAGTGAGCCGTAACTTGCAAGAATAGTAAAAAGAATTAAATAGAAGCGCATAGAAGTGTAATAATGGGGAGTAGTTTAGGTTTGAGACGAATGAGGGAGCACTCAAGTTACAGTGTCACGCCTGTTTTGTATTCGACCATATTCCATAGCTCATAAATTTACAATAACATAACGATGTAATAGTTAACATTTAACATACGGAGATGCTTTAGATTTTATATTGATTACACCTTGTAAGGCAAGGTTGCAAATAGTGCTTTTTTGAGCGGTTTAACTTTGGTATCAGTATGCGCCGTTTCAGATAAGTAGGCTATTTGTGTTTCATTATATATAATAAGGTTATTGACTGAGGGTTGTTGATGTTTTATTTCATCTTCAGTCCTTAATTAAAATGGAGTCAGCATAAAGTTATGAAATAACTTTTTATAGGTATGTAATTTACGCTGTGTCTTTTAATAAATTTAGCTAGCTTTATATAGAGCTTAAGCTAGACTTTTGTATAATATAGCGAGTTCAGAGAAAATAAATGCATAAAAGTTACCCATTAGTGATATGTGATGAGACAACTCAGCAATATCAGGTTAATGAGCCCGTTTTTTTAGTGCAAAATAATTCACAACTTCATTTTGAGGATGCGAGTACAGCTTCTTTGCAGTTTTTGGTGTTTTTTATTCGTAGAAAGCCAAAAGATTTAATGGCGCATATGCAACGTATTATGTTGTGCTATGAACATCAAGAAGAAGTGTTACTGTATGCTGCTTTAGCAGATTTTTTTGTGGCATTGAAAGATGCAGGTATTGCTATCAAAAAAAGGGTATTGTCTGGTGTAAGCAATAAATTATCGGCGGACTCTCGACAGAATTTGCAGGTCGGCATTAATGATTATCGGCTAGTGAAGGGTAACCCCTATAGTGTGTTAACATCTGGCGTTATGAATGATTTAGCAATGGTCATACAGTCTGATGGTGCTCATACAGGGTTGGTTCATGATCCTTTACAAATTGCTCGAGACTTTATTGAGTACAGCCAATTGGAGCAAGCACAAAAAGTTTTGGAAGAGGCTGTATTATCAACCCCTGAACGAGCCGATATACATAACGACTTACTTGAGTTATATCGGTTGACAAATAACAATGATGGCTTTGATAAGCTGTATCTGGCTTTAGATGAGATACATCACCCCATGAAAGATCAATGGAATGATTTAAAGGCTTATTTTGATAAAAAGAATGAAAAGTAAACCCAGTAAATCTTTGACCGTTGCCTTACATGCAATGGATGGCCGTTCTCGTAAAACCATGATGATGTTTTTACAGACAACTTGTAAAGGTATTGCACAAGTTGTGAGTGAGCAAGAGGCCGATATTGATATGATTGATATTGACCTGATGGGGGCTCAAGCTAGTTTAGAGCACTGTTTATCTCGTGTCCCCTTGCGGCCTATCATTGTTTTATCATTACAGCCAACCGATATTGAAAATACTATTTTTATGCAGAAACCTGCAAAAGTAGAAAATATGATAGCGGCTTTTCAAGCGGCACGTCTTGTATTGGCTCAGCAGAAAAAGGTCGCTAAAATTAAGAGCCATCATGATAATATGGCGACCAAAGCGCAAAGTTTGCTCAAACCAGACTTAAGAGCCGATACTGCTGTTGCTGTAAGTGATAATGGCTTAAAAGTAGCATTATACGGTATGGATGAGCAAACGTATCGTGCTTTGACTAATTTCTTGCATAATAAATTGCAGGATGTTGTGCAGATTGTTACTGAGCATGAAGCGGAAGTAGATATTCTTGATGCGGATTTAATGGGTGCAAAAACAAGTTTGGAGCATTGTTTAGCACGTAAGCCAGCCAGACCCATCATCATTATTTCACAGGAAAAGTTAAATATTGAGGGAACTATTTATGTCAATAGTCCTGTAAAAGTTGATGGAATGTTGGCCGCTTTGCAAAAGGCAGTCCCTAGTAAGTTTAATAGCGATAATCAAAAAACAAGCGCAATTGATGTAGAGTCGGAAACTGAATCTAAACTGGTTACTGCGCCGAGTCACTCTGATTTTGTTTTTGGTTTAAAAAAACCACTGCCGGTAGAGTCGGTAACGAGTACGGCAGTGGGTAATTTGCGCAAACAAGAACAATCAAATATTGAAAAGTCATTCACTCGTCAAACCGAACCCGCCCTAGATAAAAAACCTAAGCCCAGTACTAAAAATGTTGCTAAGCATAAAATAGTGCAAAAGCAAATAGCAGATACTCTTGTTGCTGCGGAAGCAAAAAAGGAGTCGTTGCATGAAGTTACTGAGTTAGCGGCAGAGACAAAAGTTTATGTTCAATCGGTAGAGCAAAAGAAAGTAGCGAAACACCAAGCGGCGATGCAAATTAATGAGCAAGGTTTTTCCGGCTTTATTGGCTTGGTAGAAGGTGTTGATTTTAATGATCCTAAGCAGTGGGTATCTGCAAATTATAATCCGAAGCATTATTATCAAGGCTATGTGCAATCGACAGTAAAAATTGCGTACGAGAAAACGATTGCAGTAAAACTTAGTTCTGCATGGAAGCCATTGATATTTTTGCCTCGTAGCCATGAAATATTACTGGATGCTGATGATAAGCAATTGCGTGCGTTTGCAGGTGTGAATGTGGCTTCCATGCCTATTTCGACAACAAAAATTATGTCGATTGCACCTGTTAATATTGCGCATGAATCTATTGCAACAGATTTGGAAAAATTTCAGGATTTGAATACTTTTTTATGGAAATTAGCTTGTTGGACATCTAAAGGGCGTTATATCGCTGCATTAGACTTAAAGCATCCTGTCTATTTGAAGCAATGGCCCAATTTTACCCGCCTTGTTATTACGCCTCATGCAATGAGAATAGCGGCACTATTGATGACAGAGCCTCGAACGATTCCGGATATTGTGCAAGTGTTAAAAATCAAGCCTCAATACGTATTTATCTTTGTCAGTGCGGCTTATACGATTGGTATTTTAGAGCAAATAAATAGTCAGGATAAAATAGATGAAATGGCAAAACCAGTTAAGCCCGTTAAGAAAAAAGCACAGAAAAAAGGTTTGTTAAAACGTATTTTAAATAAACTCAGAGGATAAGTATGTATAGGGTAGTCTCTCAAGCCAACATTTTTTGCTTTCCTGATGTTTAGTTTTATTTTCGGTAATATATAAATGAGTCAATATAAAATAATTTTTACAGGACCTGTTGGTGCGGGTAAAACAACTGCCATTAGTTCCATTAGTGATGTGCCGTTGATCAATACCGATGCCGTTGCGAGTGATATGACTAAGCAAAGGAAGGAAGGAACAACGGTTGCCATGGATTATGGTATTATGAATTTGAATGATGGTGAGAAGATTCATCTTTATGGAACCCCTGGGCAGGAACGATTTGATTTTATGTGGGATATTTTAACCACAGGTGGAATCGGTTTGATTTTATTATTAGATAATTCGCGTGCCGACCCTTTTTTGGATATGAAGTTTTTTCTAAATTCATTTGATGGCTTTATTGCAAAAACAGGGGTGGCAATTGGTGTGACCCAAATGGATGTGAGTGCTAACCCGAGCATTGAAGAGTACCATCAAAACTTACAATCACTTGGACTTAAAATTCCTGTCTTTTCAGTTGATGCGCGTGAAAAAAATGATGTTTCAATTTTAGTGCAAGCATTAATGTTTTCTCTGGATCCTGGCTTAGATGAGGAGTAATCAAATGAGCAATGCCATATTGGCAGATGATTTATATATCTACTTAACACCTGCCGGTTGCTACTATGCTGTCTCTTCACAAACAGAAGATCCTGCCAGAAAGTTTTTGCGTGCCGTTTTAGAACAAACCGAGACCCCTAAATTATCATTAGAAATGTTACAGCATTTAATGTTAACCGAGGAGGCTGATAAATGTATATCCTTATTGCAAAAATGTCAGCAGTTAGGCTGGGTGCAAGGTATAAAGAATCCTAAAGTAGTGCCTGAAGTTGCATTGGAAGATATATTACCTGAACTTTTAAGTAATATTTCGGAAGATGGTAAGGTTGTATTGGCCGATGATCAGGGGTTTTATCTCGCGTGTAATGGTTACCCACATGAGGTTGCTGAAGAAGTGTCTGCATTAAGTGCTGAGATTTCAGTTATTCATATGCGTAGGTCCGGATTATTAATGAAGAACCTAGGTTTAAATAGTCATGCTTGGGCTATTGTGAATGCAGCAGGAAATAGTCAATTGGGGTTTTGGCCTTTATTTATAGGGAATACGCGCTTTATTATTGCTATATCGGGTATTCCTCATTTTAATCAGAGTGAATTCATTAGTTTAATATGGATGCTAAGTGTTCGCTATGCCAAAAATAAGTGAAATTAATTAATTAGTTTATGTAAGGAGAGGTTTATGCGTGAAGAGATGTTAAGTGCAACATTAAATGAGTTAAATGGGAGTTCTGCCGATATTGAAGCATCGGGTATTATTTCAACGGATGGTTTAATGATGGCTTCGGTATTGCCTGCTAACTTAGATGAAGACCGTGTTGGTGCGATGAGTGCAGCGATGCTTTCGCTAGGAGATAGAACCGCGCAAGAATTGGCGAGAGGGACTTTAGAGCAAGTACTGATTAAAGGGGATAGTGGTTATGTATTAATGACTTATGCTGGAGAGGAAGCCGTTTTAACAGTTCTGGCTAAACCGAATGCAAAGTTAGGGCTGATTTTTCTAGATGTAAAACGTGCTGCTGAAAGTATTGCAGAGCAGTTGAGTTAGTTTATTAGGGGCTGAGTTGCTTTGTATTTTTTATCGAATGAGTGAGGTAA
>JALSIU010000005.1 GCA_026989715.1 Methylomonas sp. | reverse complement strand
ATTATCGGAAGGTGATGTTGTTCGTGTTAAAGTTTTAGAAATTGACCGGCAAGGTCGTGTTAGACTTAGTATGAAAGAAGTTGATAGCGGGGAAGTTTCTTAATACGGAGTCTTTTCTAAGCATATTAGAAAAAGGGGCGCAATGCCCCTTTTTTGTGTCTGCTAAAATGTGCCGGTAATACTATGCGCGCGCACAAACCCAAATATCAATACGCTCTATTTCTTTGTTGGCAGTCTTTAACGTTTTAGCAAGTTCATTAGCGGTAGCGCCTGTTGTCATCACATCGTCAAGAATGGCAATATGCTGAGCCTTCGGGGCTTTGCGTATTTTAAAGGCGTTTTTGATATTGTTGTGCCTTTGCTTAGCCGTTAGATTGGATTGCTTTTCTGTATTTTTTAGGCGTAGGCAACTGGTGTTATTTAGTGGTATGGCTAACTCATGCGCGACAATTTTGGCTATTTCCAAGGTTTGGTTAAATCCACGTTGCCGATAACGTTCTGGATGTAGGGGAATAGGAATCAGTATTGTAGGTAAGCAATCGGCTTCCTTTTGTATATATTCTGCTAATAATTGCCCTAATAATCGTGAGTATTGATGAGTGCGGTTAAATTTTAGTTGCGCGATAAGGTAGCGAATAGCGCCTTGGTGCCTAAAAGGTGCATAGGTTTTGTCAAAGGCAGGGTGTTTTGTTTGGCATTTTCCGCATAAAGATTGTATGGCTATGGTGTTGCTAAATTCACTAGCACAGCATAAACAAGGGTTTGCCGTTCTTAACAATGCCTCATAACAGGGTTTGCATAAATCTCGGCAGGGCATGCCCGGTTGATTGCATAAGATACAGTTAGCAGGTAGCAAACTATATTGTATAATATTGAACCAGTTGTTTACCTTGTTTATCATATTGGGTTGATAAGTTTTGGTTTAATCGAAAATTCAGGTCTTGGAGAGTTTTAGCATGTCAGCAGATTCAGTGGTTAGTTTACGTCATGATTGGCAATTAGATGAAGTAAAAGCTTTATTTAAGCAGCCTTTTAATGATTTGTTGTTTCAGGCACACAGTATACACCGTGAGCACTTTGATCCTAATGAAGTGCAGGTGAGTAGTTTGTTAAGCATTAAAACCGGTTCTTGTTCTGAAGACTGTGGTTATTGTCCGCAAAGTGCGCGCTATGATTCGGATTTAACGCCGGAGGCATTAATGCCTATTGAAGAAGTTTTAAAGTCAGCGCAGTTGGCAAAAGAGCAAGGAGCCTCTCGGTTTTGTATGGGGGCGGCATGGCGTAGTCCAAAAGACAAAGATGTTGAGCGTGTGGTGGAAATGGTGCAGGGGGTGAAGGCATTGGGGATGGAAACGTGTGTTACTTTAGGCATGTTGACTGATGAGCAAACGAAAACTTTGAAAGAAGGTGGGTTGGATTATTACAATCATAATTTAGACACATCTGAGGATTATTATTCCGAAGTGATTACGACCAGAACTTATCAAGATCGCCTGGATACTTTAGGGCGAGTGCGCGATGCAGGCATTAATGTTTGTTGTGGTGGTATTGTTGGCATGGGGGAAAATGATGATGATCGGGCGAATTTATTAATTGAATTGGCTAATTTGCCGAAGCACCCTGAAAGTGTGCCTATCAATATGTTGGTGCAAGTAGAAGGTACGCCTTTAATGGGAGTTGATAAACTGGATACCTTGATGTTTATTCGTATGATTGCTGTGGCGCGTATTTTAATGCCGCAATCAAGAGTGCGTTTGTCTGCCGGGCGTGCGGATATGTCAGATGAAATGCAGGCAATGTGTTTTTTTGCGGGGGCAAATTCAATCTTTTATGGCGATAAGTTATTAACGACTGAGAATCCGATGACCAATCATGATTTGGCGTTATTTGATAGGCTGGGCGTGCGTTCGGCAGGCTCTAGTTATGCGCAGTCATAATGTTTTTGTTAAACCTGTTTGCAATGCGTAAATGATACTGTTATGAGTGCAAATCATTTAAGGGCTGCACTGGAGCGATTAAAACAAGCTGGCCTATATCGTCGTCGGCGCGTGATTGATGCTGCGCAAGGGGTCACTGTTTGTATTGGTGGTCAGCAGTTACTCAATTTTTGCAGTAATGATTATTTGGGTTTGGCGAGTCATGTCGATGTTCTGACTGCCTTTAAACAAGCGGCGGATGAGTATGGCGTCGGCAGTGGCGCGGCACATTTGGTGTGCGGGCATGCTTATGAGCACCATGCCTTAGAGCAAGAACTGGCGGATTTTACAGGGCGTGAGCGAGCGTTATTATTTTCGACAGGCTATATGGCTAATTTAGGTGTTATTGCGGCATTGATGGATAAAAATGGCGTTATTTATGCAGATAAATTGAATCATGCTTCCTTGCTAGATGGCGTTCTGTTGTCAGGTGCCAGATTGAAACGCTATGTGCATAATGACCTCGATAATTTACAGTTAAAAATGCATCAGGTACAAGGTCGGCGGGCAATGATTGCGACAGATGGTGTGTTTAGTATGGATGGTGATGTAGCACATTTACAGCAGTTGGCGGTACTGGCGCAGTCGCATAGTTGCGATTTGTTGGTGGATGATGCGCATGGTTTTGGTGTCTTAGGGAGAACGGGAGCCGGTTTGGTGGAGCAGTGTCAACTAAGTCAGCAGCAAGTGCCAATATTGATCGGTACGTTTGGCAAGGCTTTTGGGACAAGCGGTGCTTTTGTGGCAGGTTCTGATGCTTTAATTGAAACGCTGATTCAAAAAGCACGCACTTATATATATACCACTGCGTTGCCGCCCGCTATTGCTGCTGCTACGCGTGCTAGTTTGCGACTTATTCAAGAACAGTCGTGGCGTAGAGAGAAACTGGCCGAGTTGATTGCTTATTTTAGAGAGGGGGCGCAGCAATTAGGTTTGAATCTAATGCCTTCAGCTTCTGCGATACAGCCTATTGTATTAGGGGGAAGTCAAGCTGCAACGCAGGCAAGCGAATATTTATTGCAACAGGGTATATGGGTCAGTGCAATTCGGCCGCCGACAGTCCCTCAAGGAGGGGCGCGTTTGCGTATTACATTTTCTGCTTTGCATGAGCGGCAACATGTAGATAGGCTGCTGGATGCGTTGGAGGGGATGCCGGTATGACGGGCATTTATCAAGAAGCATGGGGGCAAGGAGAGCCTATTGTGATGTTGCATGGTTGGGCGATGCATACCGGTATTTGGCGCAATTTTGCCAAGAGCCTGCATCATTTAGCTCAGGAGCGGCAAGTCATTTGTTTAGATTTACCTGGGTATGGGCGTAGTGAGACTGTATCGCCTTGTAATATGGAGTTGCTTGTAGATGCGGTGCAGGCCGCGTTGCCACCTCAGCCTTGTGCATTGGTAGGCTGGTCTTTAGGTGGGAATATTGCTTTACGTTTGGCAGAGAAGTATCCACAGCAGATTCAATCTTTGGTATTGATTGCAAGCAATCCGCATTTTTTGCAAATTAAGCAGTGGCCAGGTGTTGAAACCCAGGTTTTGCAGGAATTTGCACATAATTTACAAAATAATGTTACGGCTACTTTATTGCGCTTTATGAGTTTGCAGTTACAAGGAATGATCGATATGAAGGCAAGTTTTAAGCAGGTTAAAGTGGCTATGCAAGAATGTGAGCCGCCTCGTATTGATGTGCTTATGGGAGGCTTGGATATTTTACAAAATGTTGATTTGCGTATTGCTTTGCAGGACTTATCAGTGCCTGTGCAAATTATTTTGGGTAAGCTAGATACTTTGGTACCGGTCGAGGTGAGTGAGTTTTGTCGGCAATTGCAGCAACAAGCAGAAATCGAGCTGATTGACGGGGCAGGCCATATGCCGTTTATAAGTCGACAACAGCAGGTCAGTCATTTGGTGCATGACTTTATAAAGCGGAGTGCTGGCCGGTGAGTGACTTTTCCCTGGATAAAAGATTAATTAGACAGTCATTTGCTAATGCGGCTGATAGTTATGACGGAATGGCGGCTTTACAGCGTAGGGTTGGGCGTGAATTAATTAAGCAAGTGTCACTGATAGAGCCTAATATTTTATTGGATGTAGGTTGTGGTACTGGCTTTTTTACTGAGCAGTTATCGCATAAGTTTGCAAATGCTGAGCTGATTGCTTTAGATATTGCTGAACCAATGCTACGGCACGCTCGGCAACGATTGTGTCATAAAAAAGGCGGCTGGGTATGTGCTGATGCAGATAGTTTGCCCTTTGTAGAATCTTGCTTAGAGGGAGTTGTGTCTAATTTGGCATTGCAGTGGTGCCAGGATTTGCCGAGCGTACTGGCGGATATGCAGAGGATTTTACGACCAAGCGGGCAATTGGTTTTTTCAACTTTTGGCGCAAGTGCTTTGTGTGAGTTAAAATCGGCATGGGCATTGGTTGATGATGCACCGCATGTAAATGATTTTTGTTGTCAGCAGGATATAGAAGGTATTTTACAAGCGTGTGGTTTTGAAAATATTAAGGTAAATAGTCATATTTATCATACGCAATATGCGAGTGTTTTAGAGCTCATGCGGGAGCTTAAGGGAATTGGTGCGCACAATGTGCATCAGGCGCGTCATAAGCAATTAACCGGTAAAGGTAAGTTGCAGGCTTTGATGGCTGCGTATCCACAGGATGAGGCGGGTGGAATTAGTGCGAGTTTTGAAATTATTTATGTACAAGCTAATGTAGTTGCAATGGAGGAGTCGTCATGGCGCAAGGTTTTTTTATAACAGGAACAGATACAGGGATAGGTAAAACGTGGAGTACGCTGGCATTGATGCAGTATTACCAAAATCAGGGTAAAACGGTATTGGGTATGAAGCCGATTGCATCAGGCTGTGAGTGGCAAGAGGGGCAGTTAAAGAATGAAGATGCTTTGCTGATTCATGAGCAGGCATCTATTGAACTGCCTTATCAAGCTGTTAATCCGTATGCCTTTGAATTGGCGGTATCGCCACATATTGCTGCTGCGGAATCAGGGGTAGAAATTGAGTTGGCACATATTGTCGATCAATATCGCAACTTGGCAAAAATGGCTGATGTGGTGTTAGTTGAGGGCGTAGGCGGTTGGTTAGTGCCATTAAATGAGTTTGATGTAGTTGCTGATCTAGCTAAGCAGTTAGCTCTGCCCGTCATCGTCGTGGTTGGGGTGCGTTTAGGATGTATCAATCAGGCTAAGTTAACCTTTGATGCGATTGAGCAGGCAGGGTGTAAATGTTATGGCTGGATTGCTTCATGTGTTGAAAAAGATATGCAAAAATTAGATGAGAATATTGCCACGATTAGCAAAGCAACGCCGGTGCCTTTGTTAGCGATATTCCCTTTTTTGGAAACAATGGATCAAAAGATGCTCGCAAAAAAAATTACAAAATAAACCTTATAAACATAAAGTTTTTATGTATAATATCCGCTCCAATAATAATAAATCGGAGAATAAAATGGCTTTAATCACTTGGACAGAAGAGCAATATGGAACTAAAGTAGGATTTGCAGATGAAGAGCATAAAACACTATTTGATCTATTAAATAAATTATATGACCTTGCGACAGGCGGAGCAGACCGTGCAGATATTGGTAATGCATTAGATGCTTTGATTGCTTATGTTGTTGATCACTTTGCACATGAAGAAAGAGAAATGCAGGCAAAAGGATATGCAGGTTATGACGCACATAAAGTAGAGCATGATGCTTTAGTGGGGATTTGTGCAGACCTTCAGAAAAAATTTCATGCAGGTGAAGCAGATGTAACGGAAGACACTGGCGCGTTAGTGAAAGGCTGGTTAGATAGTCATATTCCTGAATTTGATATGCCGTATGCCGATGCATTGAATAGCTAATATTTAACTATATCGCATTTTAAAAAGGCTTGTAAGCTTAGCTTGCAAGCCTTTTTTTGTTTTATTAAGAAAATGACTTATACCATATCATGGTATGTCATAAGTTAATGAATATTAATGTTATATTTGAATATTATGCTTAGAATCTATGTATTTTTTCGTGGGATGCAGGTAAAAAACAGGAAAGCTTCTCTAGCCTAGTAGAGGCGCATGAGTTAGAATTAACAGGTTTTTTTGTGATAAGAATAAATAGGGTATTTTTGCTAAGGGAATAAATGCAAGTCACTTAAATAGAGTTTACAACGCATTCAATCAGTTTATTATTAATAGAGGAGGCTACTCCGTGATGAAAATCAAGCAATTATTCGCAGTACTGACCCTAATGGCCATAGGCCTTGGGACGGCACGGGCGGACTATACTCTCAACCTAATGGAGGGCGTGACATCAATCAGTAAAGATGTTTACGGCTTACATATGTTAGTGTTGTGGGTGTGTGTATTTATTGGTATTGCAGTATTTGGTACCATGTTTTATTCCATTTACTTTCACCGTAAGTCACGTGGCTATAAAGCTGCAAACTTTCATGAAAGTACAAAAGTGGAAATTATCTGGACAATTATCCCAACCGTTATTTTGATTGCATTGGCCATTCCTGCCACTAAAGTCATGTTGGAAATGGACGATGTACAAGATTCAGAAATGACCATTAAAGTCACAGGGTGGCAGTGGAAATGGGAGTATGAGTACTTAGATAGTGGCGTGCATTTTTTCAGTAGTTTGGATGAAGCAAGTAACAAAGCAAGACAGCTGAATTCAGGTATTGACCCACGTACTGTACCTAATTACTTATTAAATGTGGATCATCCTTTAGTTGTGCCGATTAATACTAAAATTCGTTTTTTATTTACAGCGGCTGACGTGATTCACTCTTGGTGGGTGCCTGATTTAGGGTGGAAAAAAGATACTGTTCCAGGGTTTATTAATGAAGCATGGACATCGGTAGAAAAAGCCGGCGTTTATCGCGGTCAATGTACTGAGCTTTGTGGTAAAGATCATGGTTTTATGCCAATTGTAGTGATTGCGATGGAAAAAGCAGATTATCAAGCATGGGTTGCTGAGCAAAAAGGGATTGCGGTTGCAACCGCCGCTGCTGCTGATAAAGAGTGGTCGCAAGCAGATTTAATTGCTAAAGGTGAAGGTGTTTATGCAAATAACTGTGCATCTTGTCATATGGCAGATGGTGCAGGTATGGCGGGAACTTTTCCAGCAATT
>JALSIU010000004.1 GCA_026989715.1 Methylomonas sp. | reverse complement strand
ATTGGCTCTACCCATTGTTGCCGCTGTACTTTTTATTAATATCAGCTTTGGCGTAGCGGCACGGGCGGCACCGCAATTACAAATCTTTGGTATTGGCTTTCCCATCACAATTATGGTGGGGATGATTTTAATTTGGATGAGTGTGTCGCATATGGTGGATACCTTTGCCTTGTTTTTGGAAAGCGGCTTTCAATTTATTAAACAAGTTCTGCGTATTTAAATGGCTGAAGATTCAGGGCAAGATAAAAGCGAAGAACCAACAGGGAAACGAGTTAGCGATGCCCGTAAGAAAGGGCAGGTTCCGCGCTCGAAAGAGCTGGATACCTTTGTTGCTTTAGTAACCGCGTCGGTGATGTTGATTTTTTTAGGCAAAGAAATTGCTTTAGGCTTAATGCAGTTGATGCAACAGCAGTTCCAGATTTCCCGTGAAATTATTTTTGACCCTAAAAGTCCTAGCCTTTATTTTGGTCAAGTTTTATTAGACGGTATATTGCTGGTTGCACCTTTTATCTTGACTATGGGCTTGGTTGCTTTGATAACCCCTATGATGATGGGAGGCTGGAATTTTAGTACCGAGTCCATGCAACCTAAGCTATCTAAGTTTAATCTATTAAAAGGCTTTGTGCGTATGTTTGGTACGCAGGGCTTGATTGAATTGCTCAAAGCTATTTTTAAAACCGGCATAATATTATTTGTTGCCAAAATTTTGTTTGATTATTATTTACCCGAATTTATGGGCTTAAGTGCTTATCATTCGGTCAAGGCCGCTATTTATGCTAGTGGCGATATTATTGTCTTGTGTCTTCTGATTTTAAGTTCTACCTTGATTCTCATCGTGATGGTTGATGTGCCTTACCAGCTCTGGAAATATAAAAAAGAGCTGAAAATGACAAAGCAAGAAGTCAAAGATGAGAGTAAGGATACAGAAGGTAATCCACAAGTAAAAGGGCGTATTCGCCAATTACAAATGGCTATGGCACAGGGTCGAATGATGCAAGATGTCCCTGAAGCCGATGTGATTGTGACTAACCCATCCCATTTTGCCGTTGCTTTAAAATATGATCAATTAGGTGCTGGTGCGCCTGTATTGGTGGCAAAAGGAACTGAGTTAATTGCGGCACAAATCCGTAATATTGCACTCGGAGCGGATGTGCCTTTGGTTGCTGCCCCACCTTTAGCACGTGCATTATATTTTTCTACCGAAGTGGGTGATGAAATTCCCTCGGGCTTATTTTTAGTGGTCGCTCAGGTATTGGCATATGTGTATCAGCTAAAGGCCGTTAAAACCCACGGCGGTGAAAAACCGAGCATGCCTAAAGATTTACAAGTTCCTGATGAATTTAGGCAAAGTTGAAAAAAGTTAAATTCACAATAGTCGCCATTCCTTATCGACTAGGCCGTGTAAGGGTTTGTAATTTGTTTTATAAGCCATTTTTTGACACTCCTCTATCCAGTAACCCAAATATAGCCACTCCAAACCTAGTTGCTTGGCATATTCAATTTGCCATAAGATTGCAAAAACACCTAGGCTTCGTGTGGAGAATTTAGGGTCAAAAAAAGTATAAACAGCAGATAGAGCATCATCCAATAAATCAACAACTGCAATGCCGACAGGCTCATTCTGAATGACAAATTCAACGAATAAGGTATCGCACCAATCACTGCCTAAAAAATGAATATATTCTTGTGGATTGGTATTAAGCATTGCCCCATCAAAGTGGCGTTGGCGTAGATATTTCAGGTAAAGTTCATAATGAGACCGCTCAAAAAGAGCAGGCTTAATATTGACTTTAATATCTGCATTTTTCTTTAAGGTTCGGCGCTGTTGCCGTGATGCTTTAAAATCAGCCACCGTTAAACGAGCTGGTATGCATTTTGTACAAGCTGAGCACTGAGGGCGGTAAACTTGTGAACCACTACGCCGGAATCCTTGAGCAATGAGTTGTGAGTAAATTTCAGTGTTGAGCTCAAGCTCAGGGTGTACATAGGCAAATCGAGCGTGATGTTGCTCTAAATAACTACACGGGTGTGGTGAATTGAGAAATAAGGGAATTGAAATCATTTTTGCCACGCTTGTGCATGAGGAGGGCAGCTGTGGTATTGGTCTAATAATGACATAAACTGAGGCCGAGTTATCTCTTCAGCCCCTAGGCTCATCAAGTGCTGTGTTTGTACTTGGCAATCTATGAGTTTATAGTTCCAGTCGGTTAAATATTTGACTAAATGGATAAAAGCAATTTTAGAAGCATCCGTTTGACGGTGAAACATGGATTCGCCAAAAAAAACTTGGCCAATGGCTAGGCCGTATAAACCACCAATTAGTTGCTCTTGGTGCCATACTTCAATTGAATGCGCATAACCTTCATGGTGTAGCTTGATATAAGCTACCTGCATTTCCTGAGTGAGCCAAGTGCCTTCCTCATCATATCGCGGGGCTGCGCAGGCCTGTATGACCTCTGTAAACGCTTGATCAAAGCTGATGTTTAATGCTTGTTTACGTAAGGTTTTTTTAAGGCTTTTAGAAATATGTAATTTATCCGGCAGTAGTACCAATCGAGGGTTGGGAGACCACCATAAAATGGGCTCGCCATCGCTGTACCAAGGGAAAATTCCTTGAGTATAAGCACTTATGATGCGTTTTGTTGACAAGCAACCACCAACGGCAAGTAGTCCATCCGGGTCGGTTAAGGCACTGGAAACAGGGGGAAATGCCTGGTTAGTTTGTTCTGGATCAAGATAGGGTAGCATAACTTATAATATAAATGATTCTGAGACTGGTTTGGTAGAGCAATTCTCATTTTGTATTAAAATCTATCTAAACAGTCTGAGGAAGCAGTATTTATGATTAAATAAGATAGTGGTATTCTGTTGGAAAAATCTACCCAGATTCTAATCAACAAAATAGTACACAGTTGTGAAAGAGAATAATATTAGAGCCCTTAATAAGCAAGGGCTTTGTTGCATAAAAAAATGGGCAAGGTAATTTTCGGGCATACCAAGGTTTGTTAAGCTAGGTTGAGTTGAGATAATCTCTCAAAAGTGACTAGAAAAACCGTTTAAGGTAAAAACCTGTATGTGATGCGTCTATTTTGCTGAGCTGTTCCGGGGTGCCTTCGGCGACAATGGTACCGCCGCCATCGCCCCCTTCAGGGCCAATATCAATAAGCCAGTCAGCGGTTTTGATGACATCTAAATTATGTTCAATAATGATAATGGTATTACCATGATCGCGTAAACGGTGTAATACCGTTAGCAGTTGCTTTATATCATGGAAGTGTAATCCTGTCGTGGGCTCGTCCAGAATATATAATGTTTTGCCGGTGTCGCGCTTAGAAAGCTCTTTTGCCAGTTTGATTCGTTGGGCTTCACCGCCGGATAAAGTTGTCGCATTTTGCCCTAAGGTAATGTAGCTTAGACCAACATCTAATAAGGTCTGTAGTTTGCGCGCCAGCACAGGAACGGGCTTAAAAAAGATAAAAGCATCTTCCACGGTCATTTCTAAAATTTCGTTAATGGTTTTACCTTTGTAACGAATTTCTAAGGTTTCACGATTATAGCGTTTGCCTGTGCAGGCATCACAGTGGACAAAGACATCAGGTAGAAAGTGCATTTCTACTTTAACAACCCCATCGCCTTTACACGCTTCACAACGCCCACCTTTAACATTAAAGCTAAAACGCCCTGGCGTATAGCCCCGGGAGCGTGATTCAGGCGTGGCGGCAAATAGTTCTCGAATAGGGGTAAATAAGCCGGTGTAAGTGGCAGGATTAGAGCGAGGGGTGCGTCCAATGGGGCTTTGGTCTATATCAACAACCTTGTCACAGAATTCTAAGCCATCGACACCATCACAGGGAGCAGGTAGCGTGGTGGCACGATTAATGGCTCGTGCCGCAAAGCGATATAAAGTATCGTTGACTAAGGTGGATTTTCCGGAGCCGGAAACGCCCGTGACGCAGGTCAGTAAACCAATTGGAAAGTTGACATCTATATTTTTCAAATTATTGCCATGCGCATTACGCACACAGAGTTGCTGCTGTTGATTGCGAGGTGTCAGGTTTTTGGGTATCTCAATGGCCAGTTTACCGGCAAGGTATTGCCCTGTGAGTGATGCGGGGTGATTGATAATGTCCTCAGGAGTACCCTGGGCAATAATTTGGCCGCCATGGACTCCTGCTCCTGGGCCAATATCAACAATATACTGTGCTGCCATAATGGCATCTTCATCATGCTCGACAACAATAACTGTATTGCCTAAATCACGTAAATGGAATAGGGTGTTAAGTAATCTGGCATTATCACGTTGATGTAGACCAATGGAAGGTTCATCTAAAACATACATCACACCGACCAAGCCTGCGCCGATTTGACTGGCGAGGCGAATGCGTTGTGCTTCCCCCCCTGATAAAGTATCGGCGCTGCGATCTAAAGTTAGGTAATCCAACCCTACATTAACTAAGAATTCTAAGCGTTGTTGAATTTCGATAATAATTTTATCGGCAATTTGGCCACGCTGCCCCGGTAAATTGAGTGTTTGAAAAAAGTGTAGTGCTTTTCTAATGGCTAAACCGGTAATTTGGTAAATGGGCTGGTCATCAATAAAGACATGACGCGCAGCGGTGTTTAGGCGAGAGCCTTGACAACTGGTACAAACTTTATTGGCAAGGTATTTGGATAATTCATCACGCACTACTTGTGAGTCGGTTTCATGGTAGCGGCGTTCCATATTGGCAATAATGCCTTCAAAGCTATGCCTTTTTTTGCGTTTTTTACCGGTGCCGGTTACAAAGGTAAAATCGATGGCCTTACGACCACTGCCATACAGTACAATATTTTGTATGTCTTCCCCTAGGTCTTGGAAGGGAGTTTCGGGGTCAAACTGATAGTGAGCGGCGAGTGAGCAAATGATTTGATAATAATAGGCATTACGTCGATCCCAGCCACGTACTGCGCCGGCGGCTAAGCTGAGTTCTGCATTATGTACGACCAGTTCAGGATCAAAATGCTGTTTTATACCTAGACCATCACAACTATGACATGCGCCTTTGGGGTTATTGAATGAAAAAATGCGTGGCTCTAATTCGGTAATGCTGTAACCGCATTCTGAACAGGCGTATTTTTCGGAGAACACCAATTTTTTATCGCTATCATCCATACAAATAGCCGTGGCAACACCTTCTGCGATGCGTAAAGCCGTTTCAAAGGATTCTGCTAAACGTAAACTGATATCCTCGCGGATTTTAAAGCGGTCAATAATGACTTCAATCGTGTGTTTTTTCTTACCTTCTAATTCGGGCACGTTATCGAGTTCATAAACCTGCCCATCAATACGTACCCGAATAAAGCCTTGTGCTTGTAAGTCTTCTAGTAGTTGTAACTGCTCGCCTTTACGCTGGTTAATGACAGGTGCTAATAGCATCCAGCGTTCTCCGGGCGTTTGCGCCAATAAATGATCAACCATTTGGCTAATGGTTTGTGCGGCTAGCGATGTCCCGTGCTTAGGGCAGCAAGGGGTACCTGCACGGGCATATAGAAGCCTAAGGTAATCATAGATTTCGGTGATGGTGCCAACGGTTGAACGCGGGTTGTGTGATGTGGATTTTTGTTCGATAGAGATGGCAGGTGATAGGCCTTCGATATGGTCTATATCCGGCTTTTCCATCATGGATAGAAATTGACGGGCGTAGGCGGATAGGGACTCTACATAGCGTCGTTGGCCTTCAGCGTATATGGTGTCAAATGCAAGCGATGATTTACCGGAACCGGATAGTCCTGTGATGACAATTAAAGCATCTCTAGGTAAATCAAGGTCAATATTTTTTAGGTTATGGGTTCTGGCACCGCGTAGGCTAATGGTTTCTATCATGAAATAGGAAATTAATTATGCGTTTTAGCAAGAAGATCCTTAAGGTAAGCTAAAAAGTCATCCTTTAACTCTTTATGTAATAAGCCATGTTCAACCGTGGCAATTAAAAAGCCTAATTTAGAGCCGCAATCATAGCGATTACCTTCAAATTCATAGGCGAGTACACGCTCATCCTGAAGTAAATCGGCAATGGCATCGGTTAATTGAATTTCACCCCCTGCGCCTTTGCCTGTTCTTTCGAGTTTATTGAAAATGGCCGGTGTTAAAATATAGCGGCCGATGACGGCTAGATTGCTGGGTGCAGCGTCCGATTTTGGTTTTTCTACTATGGATTCTACAGCACTAAAGCTAGTGTTGCTGGCAGATGTTTCTACAATACCATACTTTTCTGTTTCGGTCGGGTCTATGCGTTCGACACCTAAAATAGAGCAAGGTTCTTGCGCAAAAAGCGTGGTCATTTGTTTCATACAACCACGATTGGCATCTTCTACTAAATCATCGGCTAAAATAACGGCAAACGGCTCGTCGCCAACAACCGGTCGTGCACACAGTACGGCATGGCCTAACCCTAGTGCTTCAGATTGTCTGATAAAAATACAACTGACATGAGCGGGAACCACTTCTTGAACCACTTCTAAAACCCTAAACTTCTTTTTGGCGATTAATTCGGTTTCAAGTTCATAGGCTTTATCAAAGTGGTCGGTTATTGCCCATTTATTACGGCCAGTGATAAAAATCATGGTATCTATCCCAGCGGCTACGGCTTCTTCTACCGCATACTGAATCAGCGGTTTGTCTACAATCGGCAGCATTTCTTTAGGACTGGCCTTGGTCGCAGGTAAAAATCGTGTGCCTAAGCCAGCCACAGGAAAAACCGCTTTAGTAATTTTTTGGGGCATTATCTTGCATTCCTTTATTTTTTATATGGAGGTTTAGGTAGAATAAGTGATGAGCGAAGAATTAAGAGAGTCTTGGTATTCGTATGGCATGATGGTATGCCTTAGGCTTTAAAGAATGCTGTCGCTCGGAGTCGGGCGTATTCATATTTTAAGTCAAAATCCGTAAACGTAGGGTGAATGTTTTTTGAACACTCACCCTCATTTTTTTAAACAGAGTTAGCTAATAATATCTTGCTCTTTTAGGGCTAAATGAATTTCATTCGGTGATAGCGTATCGGTATCAAAACTTATATCGCAGACTGCACCAGCAGTACAAAAACAAATCAAGCCTGCGTGTTTGACCACGGCAATGGCGGTGTCAATCTCAT
>JALSIU010000003.1 GCA_026989715.1 Methylomonas sp. | reverse complement strand
TATTTGGAAATGCCTAAATTCACCAAGTCCATTAATGAATTGGAAAATCACTTTGACCGCTGGCTGTATGTGATTCGCAACCTTTCACGCTTAGAAAGCTACCCCGAACAATTACAAGAAAAAATCTTTAAAAAATTTTTTGAAGTGGCTGAAATTGGGCAGCTCAACCAAGAGGCACGGGATGCTTATGACCGCAGTTTAAAATACTACTGGGATATGAACAACACCATTGATTCGGTAAAAAATGATGCGTATAAAGAAGGACGAAAAGCAGGCAAACAGGAAGGCATTCGGGAAAACGCCATTGCAACAGCTCACAAACTAAAACAAATGAACTTACCCATACCACAGATAGCCGCTACAACAAACTTGACATTAGATGAACTTGCTGTACTTTTTAATGAATAGCGATGACACCCAATGCCTATTCAATCTCTGTTTGAATATTTTCACCCTATCCTAGCCCGACACATACCATGCATTACGTTAAGCAATTTCTTTTCTTATTTTTGGCACTCTACAAACCATTTGTTTTTGCCATTAATCCCGCCGACATACTACCGCAAGAGCAAGCATTCAAAGTCAGTGCAAAAGCAACCCAAGAGGGGCATGTACAAGTTTCATGGCAAATTGCCAAAGGCTATTATCTCTATCGCCATAAGATAGCCTTTATCAGTAAAACTGACAACATCGGCATTCAACATGCCGACTTACCACCAGGACATATCAAGCATGACAAATATTTTGGTGATGTTGCCATATACCGCAAGCAATTAAATAGTTTATTAAACCTAACACGCCCCAAAACAGCGCAGACACTCTCTTTATTAGTCAAATACCAAGGTTGTGCTGATTTAGGCGTTTGCTACCCACCACAAAGCACTTTACTAAACATTGACTTACCTGCGCAAACATCGCAATCAGGTGATATGCTGAGCTCATTAAAACAATTTAGTCATAAATTTAAACTGGACTTAAATCTATTTGAAGAAGAAAAACTATTACCCGCTGAGCAAGCCTTTCAATTTTCAGCTCATGTAATCGACGCAAACACCATACAAGTGACATGGAATATTGCTGAGAACTATTATTTATATCGAGAAAAAATTCAATTACAACTTTTAAATGCAACAAACATAAAATTACTACATTATACGGTTCCGCGCGGTACGCCCAAACATGATGCCGCTTTTGGCGATGTCGAAATATTACACAACACACTAAGCTTTAAACTTCCTTTAGCGCGTACTGGTTTAGCCGCACAAAACATTAAACTAAAAGCAAGTTTTCAAGGCTGTGCCGAGCGCGGCGTATGCTATCCCCCAATGGATAAAACCATTGATTTATGGTTGCCCGCCATCACAAAAACGCAATTATCCGACACAACAGATACACAACCCAACACTAAACAAGCAGCTTCCGAACAAAATCAAATCATCAACGCCTTGCATCAAGACAGCTTCATTCTGACCTTACTCAGCTTTTTTGGTTTTGGCTTATTACTGGCATTTACCCCCTGCGTTTTTCCAATGGTGCCTATTTTATCCGGCATTATTATTGGCCAAGGCAAAGAGGTCAGTACTCGCAAAGCCTTTTTATTATCTTTAAGTTTCGTTTTGGCATCGGCAATAACATATACTTTTTTTGGCATACTTGCCGCACTATTTGGCAGCAATCTACAAGCGGCTTTTCAAGCCCCTTGGATTATATACAGCTTTAGTGCTCTATTTGTTTTATTATCCCTCGCCATGTTTGGCTTTTATAATCTGGAATTACCCAAAGCCTTACAAGCACGCCTGCATAATGCGAGTGATAATAAGCGTGACGGCTCTTATCTTGGCACAGCCATTATGGGCGTTTTTTCCTCGCTGATTGTCGGCCCCTGTGTAGCAGCACCTTTAGCAGCCGCCTTAATGTATATCGGGCAAACAGGCGATGTCATACTCGGCGGTGCTGCACTATTTGTGATGGGTTTAGGCATGGGCGTACCACTCTTAATTATTGGTGCCTCTGCCGGACGTTTGCTACCGAAAGCCGGTCATTGGCTTAATGTCAGTAAATCCGTCTTTGGCGTGCTTATGCTCGCAGTTGCCGTTTGGATGCTAGAGCGAGTGGCCGCAGCAGAAGTCACCATGTTATTATGGGCAATGCTATGCATCATTCCCTCCATTTATTTACGTACTTTAGATCCACTACCCGAAGTTGATAGTGGCTGGCACAAATTATGGAAGGGCTTAGGTGTCATACTCCTAAGTTATGGCCTACTTATTTTAATCGGCTTAGCAGCCGGCAGCACCAACCCGCTACAACCCTTAAAAGGCATCGCGCCCAATACGAACACAGCCCAAGCTGCCCAGCCCTTAGCGTTTAAACCAATAAACTCTTTGGCCGATTTGCAACGCGCATTACAAAATGCACAACAACAAGGCAGACCCGTTATGCTAGATTTTTATGCCGACTGGTGCATCAGCTGTAAAGAAATGGAAGCCTACACCTTAAGCAACCCCGAGGTGCGGCAACAACTCACACGCTTTATTTTATTGCAAGCCGATGTCACTGCTAATACTGCTGAACATCAAGCACTATTAAAATCCTTTAATTTATTTGGCCCACCTGCCATTTTGTTTTTTAACACCGAACAACAAGAACAACGAGCCGCCAGAGTCATTGGCTACCAAGAGGCAGAAACATTTATACGCCATTTATCCACCCTATAATCATGGAGCGAGCAAATGATTAGAGACCTGATCGACATTACCGACGCTAATATTCTGCTTGTCAGTGCAGAGCCTTTAAACACGATTAATGACCTACTCAGCGCCAAGCAATTTTACAAGGTCAAATACACTAATAATGCCCAATCTCTGCTTGCAATCTGCCGCGACTTCAAGCCTGATATTATTATCTTTAGCCCTTTAAATAAACTAAACCTCGCCGAACTGACTAGCCAATTATATTTATTAGAACCCAGCGATGCACTTGGCCTTATTCCCGTATTTTGCCTACAACAGCCTCATGACAGCATCCCTGCATTTGATAGTGCCGCAAAAGATTTTATTCATACCCCCATAAACCCAAACGAATTTTTATACCGCCTCTCTCATTTGCTCATAGATAGGTTAGCCGCTCAAGAATTACACGATTATTCACAAACCATTTTAAAGACAGTTGAATTACGCAATCAAGAATTAAAAGAATCGCAAGAAGAAATTATTGAGTGCTTAGGTTATGCTGCTGAATTTCGCGACTCAGAAACAGGCATGCACACTATTCGAGTTGGCCACTACTCACAATGTCTAGCGAAAGCGATGGGGATGAGCGATACCGAAGCAGAGCATTTGCTTTATGCAGCTCCCATGCATGATGTCGGCAAAATTGGCATTCCTGATAAAATATTACTCAAGCCAGGGCGTTTAGATGGTAAAGAATGGGAAGTCATGAAGCAACATACGATAATTGGTGAAAAAATACTCCGCCGCTCTAAAAACAAATTATTACAACAAGCCAGCATTATTGCCATCAATCATCACGAAAAATGGGATGGCAGCGGTTACCCTAATGGTTTAAAAGGAAGTGATATTCACCTATACGGGCGCATTGTCGCAATAGTCGATGTATTTGATGCACTCACTATGGAACGCCCCTATAAAAAAGCCTGGTCAACAGAAAGTGCTTTAGAATTAATCAAAGGCGAATCGGGCAAACACTTTGACCCCTCATTAGTCGAACTATTTACGCAATCACTGCCCGCTATTTTAGAAATTAAAAATACCTATACAGACGATAGCACACACACCGACTTACTGAATGAATACCTTTCCCTCTAATAGCTCATGCCTAAATTATTTTTTGCGTTTATTTTTTGCTTCTTAATACTCATCAGCACTTTATTTGCTCGGCACCAAAGTCAAAAACAACAGGCTACCCAAACAATAGCAAAAGCCATATTACCTGATTTTTCCTTACCCGATATCTCAGGTACACAGCATGCAATAGACGACTGGCAAGGCAAAATTTTAATCATTAACTTCTGGGCAACCTGGTGTCCGCCCTGCCTAAAAGAAATCCCCGGCTTTATAAGTTTACAAAAAGAATATGCCGATAAAAATGTCCAGTTTATTGGTATTGCAATTGATCAAAACGAACCCGTAGCCGATTATATAAAAATGGTCAATATCAATTACCCAATACTGGTTGCCGCAGAAAATGGCACAGAATTAGTCGTAAAATTAGGCAACACAATGAAAGTTGTTCCCTATACTTTAATCGTCAACTCCAACAGCCAAATAGTCTATCAACACCCAGGAGAATTAAGCCCACAGGAGCTACGAGCACACATTGAGCCACTAATAACCTTAAAATAATCAGCAAATTTTAGAAAACAAAAACAGCAAACAAGTCATAAAAAAACAACCGGTTTTGTCGCTAACTGTTGCTAAATAACTTATATCTGGACAAAACCTTACAAATTAGGCAAAATTGACGGAATTACTATTAATATAAAGACAGCAACGATCTTTGGCATGGCAAAAATCACTATTCTGAACGGCCCTAACCTCAACCTTCTAGGTGTTCGTGAACCAGGACATTATGGCAATAAAACCCTGAGTGATATTCAAGCCAGTGCTGAAAAATATGCCCAACAAACAGGCCACCAGCTTAATTTTCATCAAAATAATGCCGAACATGAAATTGTTGAGCTGATTCACCAAGCGTTTGCCGAGCAGGTTGATTTTATCATCATCAATCCTGCCGCCTTTACTCACACAAGCGTTGCCATCCGTGACGCACTATTAGCAAGCAAAATTCCGTTTATAGAAGTCCATCTATCCAATGTCCATGCTCGGGAAGCGTTTCGTAAACATTCCTATTTCTCTGATATTGCAGAGGGAGTCATCAGTGGACTTGGCGCAATCGGATACCAATTGGCTTTACAAGCCGCACATCAGACACTACTCGAGAGAAAATAAATCGTGGATATTAGAAAAATAAAAAAACTGATCGAAATTATTGAAGCATCTGATATTGCTGAAATTGAAATTACGGAAGGTGAAGAGTCTGTCCGCATTAATCGCTATTCCAGTGCACCGGCACCCGCAGCCCCCGTAGCAGTAGCAGCCAGTGCACCTGCAGCGGCAACACCAAGTGTTGCTGAACCAATCGCTCCAAGCGAGCCAACAGGTCATGCGGTCAAATCGCCGATGGTCGGCACCTTTTATCGCTCCGCCTCCCCAGGCTCAGCTCCTTTTGTTGAGGTAGGTCATTCCGTTAAGGAAGGCGATACATTGTGCATTATCGAAGCCATGAAAATTTTAAATCAAATTGAAGCGGATAAAAGCGGCACTATCAAGCAAATTTTAATCGAGAATGCACAACCCGTTGAATATGATCAAGCCCTATTCATCATAGAATAATTACAACGAGGTATAACCATGTTCGATAAACTTGTTATCGCCAACCGCGGTGAAATTGCCTTACGTATTTTACGTGCTTGCCGCGAATTAGGCATTAAAACCGTCGCTGTCTACTCCAGTGCAGACCGTGATTTAAAACACGTACGCTTAGCAGATGAAGCCATTTGCATCGGTCCTGCCGCCTCTGCGGACAGCTATTTAAATATCCCGGCCATTATTAGTGCCGCCGAAGTAACGGATGCGGAAGCCATTCATCCCGGCTATGGATTTTTAGCAGAAAGTGCGGCCTTTTCTGAAAAGGTCAAACAAAGCGGTTTTACTTTTGTCGGCCCCGAAGCAGACACCATTCGCATTATGGGCGATAAAATTGAAGCCAAAAAAGCCATGATTGCCTCCGGCATCCCATGTGTTCCCGGCAATGGCGAGCCCTTAACTGATGACAATGCCACTAATTTAAAAATGGCAGAAGAAATCGGCTACCCCATCATTATTAAAGCCGCAGGCGGAGGCGGCGGTCGCGGTATGCGTACCGTGCATACCGAAGGTGCATTAGTCAGTTCTATTGCGCTAACCAAATCCGAAGCAGGCTCATTTTTTGGTAATGATGCTGTTTATATGGAAAAATTTCTGGAAGACCCACGCCATATCGAAATCCAAGTTCTTTCTGACTCTCATGGTAACGCCATCCATTTAGGTGAACGAGATTGCTCTATGCAACGCCGACACCAAAAAGTTGTCGAAGAAGCGCCGGCTCCCGGTATTACCGAAGAACAACGCAAATTTATTGGTGAGCGTTGTGCACAAGCCTGTGTTGACATGGGCTACCTAGGTGCAGGAACCTTTGAATTTCTGTTTGAAAAAGGGGAATTTTACTTTATCGAAATGAACACCCGCGTACAAGTAGAGCACCCTGTCACAGAAATGGTCACCGGCATTGATATTGTCAAAGAACAATTACGCATTGCAGCAGGCGAACCTTTATCTTTTACTCAAGACGATGTTGTCATACGCGGTCATGCGGTTGAGTGCCGCCTCAATGCTGAAGACCCGGTTACCTTTATGCCCTGCCCCGGCACCATTGATGTATTCCACATGCCGGGCGGCCCTGGTATTCGCTGTGAAACGCATATCTACAATGGCTACAAAGTCCCACCGTATTATGATTCAATGATAGGTAAATTGATTGCACATGGCGATGATAGAGCCAGTGCCATTGCGCGCATGCGAACCGCGTTAAGTGAAATGGTGATTGATGGCATAAAAACCAACATCCCATTACAAATGGATATTATGAGCGATAATGCCTTTGTTATCGGCAGTCAAAATATTCACTATTTAGAAAAGAAATTAGGTATTAATTAAAACCACGATGGAATGAGTTGCGCACCCCGCGCGACTCATTCTACAGTCAGCCCTTACCCCTACCCCAAAACCGCTTAAATTATGGCATGGCATCAAATCTCAATTGTTAGCAACGAATCCTCAGCAACCGCCATTTCTGATTTTTTTAGTGAAATAGGTGCGGTCTCTGTCACCTATATGAGCGCGACTACCAAGCCTGTCTATGAACCCAATATTGGTGAAACCAGAATATGGAAACAAACAAAAATTATTGCTTTATTCGAACTTGATGCAAGCCCCGAATTAATTAAAGACTTACTTTTCCGGCAATTTGCAGATAACAGCATGACCGACTGGCATGTAGAAGTGCTTGCAGATCAAA
>JALSIU010000002.1 GCA_026989715.1 Methylomonas sp. | reverse complement strand
AAAAAAATTCATATCAACATAAGTCATTAATTTTTAATGATAAAGAAAAATAACCACTCTATATAAATCAGTTGCTTACAGAGTTTTTATATTTTTTGTCCTGTACAGAGAGAAACAACTCAAAAATACCAGCCCCTAAAGTTATTTTTAAATTTTTTGTCGTGTACAGAGGTGAAGGTATTAAAGTCTTATTAACTGATGTTATACCAATCCTAATAAGTAAATACTGTTAAGTTACCCTCCTAAGTTTTATTAGAGTGATAACTTAACATTTTTGTTAAAGTGCAAATATACTGGGATTGGTATTACGCACAATCCAGATAGAATGCGAGTTGTAGCAAATCAAAAATATATAAGTTATTGATTCATATTAATCGGTGCGTAACATCAGTGAGTATGGCAAAAGAAGTGGAGAAAATTGTTATTCATTGCAGAGAATTACATTATAAAGATGCCAATTATGAGTCCAGTTATCGTATTAATGATGGACTTGAAGCGACGTTGAAGCCCTTAATTGACAAGGTCAGCATAGAAATACATTCTTTTAAAGATAAGAAAAATTTTCATGATAGAAGTGTTGATATAAGGATGATTGATGCAGATGGTTCCTCCGTTTTGCATAAATATGATTTGTCTGGCGGGATAGATAAACTAATGGATATTAAGGCTGAAACAAAAGTTTACCGATATGAATGAAAATAATGTGTTCTGTTGGGTTTATTTTTTTCTCCTTTAATTTGATGAAGGTATTGCTAAGGTGATGTTTAATCAATCACCTTAATTAGAGCGATAATGGTAAAATATACGCCTAAAAAATTTTATTCAATATTTAACTAAATGCAATTTGATTTATTAACAAGTGCGGGTCATGCGCGTCGTGGGCGTTTGACTTTTGCGCGGGGTGTCATTGAAACACCTATTTTTATGCCTGTAGGAACTTATGGTTCGGTGAAGTCATTAACGCCGCATGAGCTGACAGAACTTGGGGCACAAATTATTTTGGGTAATACTTTTCACTTGATGTTACGTCCGGAAATGGATGTGATTAAAGCGCATGGGGATTTACATGATTTTATGGCATGGCAAGGGCCTATTCTGACCGACTCCGGTGGTTTTCAGGTGTTTAGCTTGGGGGAATTGCGCAAAATTACCGAGGCTGGTGTGACATTTAAATCGCCGATTGATGGCCATAAAATTTTTATGGGGCCGGAAGAATCTATGCAGGTACAACGTGATTTAGGCTCGGATATTGTGATGATTTTTGATGAATGTACGCCATACCCTGCTACCGTGCAGGAGGCGGCAGATTCAATGCGTTTATCCTTACGCTGGGCTGAGCGCAGTAAAAAAGCACATGGCGATAACCCTGCGGCATTATTCGGCATCGTGCAAGGCGGAATGTATGAGCATTTGCGCCAGGAATCCATTGCCGGCCTGGTTAATATCGGTTTTGATGGTTATGCGATTGGCGGCCTGTCGGTGGGTGAGCCAAAAGAAGAGATGATGGCGACCTTAGATGTCGTGCATCCTAAATTACCGGTTGATAAACCGCGCTATTTGATGGGAGTGGGAACGCCGGAAGATTTGGTGGAGGCCGTACGCCGTGGTATTGACATGTTTGATTGTGTGATGCCGACGCGTAATGCGCGTAATGGACATATTTTTACGCGAACAGGCGTTATTAAAATCCGTAATAGCCAATATCGTTTGGATACCAAGCCACTAGAAGAAGGCTGTGCTTGTTATACTTGCCGGCATTATTCACGCTCCTATTTACGCCATTTAGATAAGTGTCATGAGATTTTAGGAGCCAGACTGAATACCATTCATAACCTGCATTATTATTTAAATTTAATGCAAGAGATGCGTGACTCCCTTGAAAACGGGGTGTTTGAAAACTTTGTCAAGTCTTTTTATCAACAACGCGGTAAAGCAGTGCCGAGTGTGGCATAATGGTGAGCTTTTTATTTTAATTTGTACGATAACGGGGGGATTATGAGTTTTTTTATATCTGATGCAATGGCTGAAGCTGCGCCGGTAGCGCAACAACCGGGCTGGGAAGGGATGTTGTTTCCATTAGGCATCTTGGTTTTTTTCTACTTTTTATTTTTAAGGCCGCAATCTAAACGCGCCAAAGAGCATAAGAAAATGCTTGAAGAAATGCAGGCGGGTGCAGAAGTTGTGACTAATGGCGGTGTTTTAGGTAAAGTCATCAGTTTAGATGAGAATTTTGTGCAGGTTGAAGTGGCTAATAATGTTGTGATTCAAGTACAGCGTCATCAGATTACTAGCTTGATGCCGAAAGGAACTTATAAAGTTCAAATGAAAAAAAACAAATCTTAATTCGGTATAACGCCGAACGTGTAATAGTAATTCCGGCATAGACTCCTGTGCCGGTAATTGATTTATCTTGATGGAAATATCATGCAAAACCATTTCCCTTTTTGGAAAAACTTATTGATTCTAGCCGTATTGGTGCTAGGTATTGTGTATGCATTGCCTAACCTATTCGGTGATGACCCGTCGGTGCAAATTTCGTCCAGTGATGGGACTGCACTCGCAGACACGCAAGTAGCGCGTGTTGAAAAAGCTTTGCAAACCGCCGCAATTGCCACCAAAGCAATTGAGCGCGATGATAGTAAGCTGTTAGTGCGTTTTCAGGATACCAATGCACAGATGCAAGCTGCGGATTTATTGCGCCATGAATTTGCTGGCAAATTAACGGTCGCTTTAAATTTGGCGCCGGCAACTCCTAGTTGGCTGAGTGCTTTAGGGGCTAGCCCGATGTATTTAGGTTTGGATTTGCGCGGTGGGGTGCATTTTCTCTATCAAGTGGATATGGCGGCAGCCATTAAACAAGCTGAAGAGCGTTATAATAGTGATGTACGTGCAGCATTGCGTAGTGCGAAAATTCGTTATAAGTCGGTGTCTTTTGATAACGGCGCGATTAAAGTCGTGTTGCGTAACGAAAAAGACAAGCAAGCGGCCGTTGCCATCATTGATGATGAGTTTCGTAAGCTGAGTATGCAGGAAGATGAAGACGCGCCGGTTATCTACCTGCGCCTTGCCGAAGCAGAAATTAAAGCCCTCAAAAAATTTGCTCTATCACAAAATATTACCACCTTACGTAATCGTGTGAATGAATTAGGTGTCTCCGAGCCGGTGATTCAGCAACAAGGCGATAGCCGTATTGTGGTGCAATTGCCGGGAATACAAGATACGGCACGTGCAAAAGAAATTTTAGGAACAACCGCAACACTAGAATACCGTAAAGTAGATACACAGCACGATGTGCAACGCGCCTTATCCGGTCGTGTGCCGTTGGGTAGTAAACTTTATTATGAGCGTGATACCAAAGCCCCTGTTTTATTAAAAAAACGGGTTATTATTACCGGTGACCAAATTGTAGATGCCTCATCAGGTTTGGATCAAAATGGTTCTGCTTCGGTCAATATTACCCTAAATGGTATTGGTGCCAAGAAAATGGGTAAATTTACGAAAGATAATATTGGTCAGCCGATGGCGGTTGTTTTTATCGAACGCAAAACCACAACTAAAATGGTCAATGGTAAAAAAGTTGAGCGTAAAGAAAAAGTGGAAGAAGTCATTAGCATTGCCACAGTACGGGATGCATTTAGTAAGCGTTTTCAAACGACCGGTTTAGATAGTACGCAAGAAGCGCGTAAATTATCCTTATTGTTAAGAGCCGGTTCGTTGGCCGCACCACTGGATATTGTAGAAGAGCGTACCGTTGGGCCAAGTTTGGGGCAAGATAATATCGACAAAGGTGTGATGTCGGTCATGGTGGGATTTGTCTTGGTACTTATCTTTATGGCCGTTTATTATAAAACCTTTGGTTTGATTGCTAATTTGGCCTTAACCTTTAACTTGGTAGTCATTATTGCGGTGTTATCAATGCTACAAGCCACTTTAACGCTACCCGGTATTGCAGGGATTGTCTTAACAGTCGGGATGGCGGTTGATGCCAATGTCTTGATTTTTGAACGTATCAAAGAAGAATTGCGTAATGGTAATTCGCCGCAAACCAGTATTTTTGTGGGTTATGAAAAAGCCTTTGCCACCATTTTTGATGCCAATATTACGACATTATTAGTGGCATTAGTGTTATTTGGTTTTGGTACCGGGCCGATTAAAGGTTTTGCCATCACTTTGGCTATCGGTATTTTGACCTCTATGTTTACCGCGATTTTAGGGTCGCGCATGGTCATCAACTGGATTTACGGCAACCGCCGTATTGAAAAATTATCTATTTAATCAGGACTAATATTATGACAACACAAATTGATTTTTTAGGTAAACGGCATTTAGCCACTATTTTTTCGGGATTGCTATTAATTGCTTCGATTGTTTCTTTGGCCGCACAAGGTTTAAAGCTAGGCATTGATTTTACAGGGGGAACCTTGGTTGAAATTGGCTATCAACAAGCAGTGGATTTAAGCAAGATGCGCGCAACGCTCAATGAAGCCGGTTTTGAAGATTCGGTGGTACAGCACTTTGGTACATCGCAAGAAATTCTAATTCGCTTAAAGCCCAAAGAAGGGGTCAGTGATGCAGAACTAAGCACAGCGGTAACGCGGGCAGCGGATAAGGCGATGGCGGCGCAGGGTGATATTCGGCGCGTTGAGTTTGTCGGCCCGCAGGTAGGGGATGAATTAACCGAAGATGGTGGTTTGGCTTTATTGTATTCCATGTTCGGCATTTTAATTTATGTTGCTTGGCGGTTTGAATATAAATTTGCATTAGGCTCAGTTGCGGCCTTAGCGCATGATGTCATTATTACCTTGGGTTTTTTCTCCATTCTGCAAATGGAGTTTGACCTTACCGTTTTAGCCGCTATTTTGGCAGTTATTGGTTATTCGTTAAATGACACCATTGTGGTTTATGACCGCATTCGGGAAAATTTTCGCTTAATGCGTAAAGGTTCGGCTGAAAATGTAATGAATATTTCATTGAATCAGACTTTAAGCCGTACGTTAATGACTTCACTGACTACATTATTAGTATTAGTTGCCTTGGCTCTATTAGGCGGAGAGATTATTCATAATTTCGCCATTGCGCTATTGATTGGGGTTGTGATTGGTACTTATTCTTCTATTTTTGTTGCCAGCCCCGTGGTACTCGCTCTAGGGGTCAGCAAAGAAGATTTGATGGTGGTTGAAGTAGAAGTAGAAGGTGCTGAGTTTGATATGATCGGCGCAGAACGTAGAGATATTGATCGACCATAGTAAAGAAGTATCGCCATCAGCTTAGTGTAGCAATCGCATAAGCTGAGCTGATGGTGTTTGTAAATAACCGCTCTATATACCTGCATAGGCAGGAATCAGTCAAATTTGGGTATTGTTAAATTCTCGTAAATACCTGCATACAATTAACCTAATATTTTTGTCAGTGTAAAGTTATTGCTGCAACCACTTAAAAGTGGTGGGTGCGGATTTTTAAATGTACGTCTCTTCCTATCGGCGTAAAAATACAATTAAAAATGCTTCGGTTAATATCATATTGCTACTTGATTATTATATAATAATGTACTAATATTAAATTGACATTACATAAAAGGGAGATTAGTCATGATTCAATTTAAGAAAAGTTTGGTTGTTATCGCTTTACTTGCACCTATAAGTGCCTCAGTATTCGCTGCGGGGAATGGAAGCATGCAAGGTGGTATGGTTGTAGAGCCTTGCAAGTTAAGTGCAGAGCAAATTCAGCGGCAGGTTTTACCACAAAGTGTTGTCGATGATTTATTGTTTATGCGTGAAGAAGAAAAATTAGCGCGAGATGTTTATCAAGTGCTATATGTGAAATGGTTTGCCAATGTTTTTGGTAATATTACTCAATCAGAACAAAAGCATATGGATCAAGTCAAAGTATTTGTAGATGCATATGGTTTGGAGGACTCTGCTAGTGACTTAGATGGTGTGTTTAATAATGTTGAATTGCAAAATCTTTATGACGAATTGACCGCGCGAGGGCTGAATTCTGAACTTGAAGCTTTTAAAGTTGGCGCACTCATTGAAGAAGTAGATATTGCTGATTTGGAGCGAGTAATTTCTGAGACCGATATAGGTGCACTGAAAGATATGTATACGGGACTTTTAAATGGCTCTTATAATCATTTACGTGCATTTTCTCGCCAAATCACAGCACTAGAAGGCAGTTATACAGCACAGTTATTATCTCAAGAACGAGTTGATGAGATATTGGCTGGTGAACATAGTATGCCGATGGGGAATGCGGATATATTTGGAGCGGATGCCACGAGTGGTGCGTGTTTTCTTTCTACGCTGAGTGCCGCTCGGCAAGTCATGCAAAATGGTAGTACCATTACGGCTGGCCAGCCAGTTGAAGTAAGGTATCAAGTAAAAGTTGATGCCAATGATGTAGGGGCTGATGCAGAATGGCTTATGTTTGCGAGCTATGTGGCAAAGGGAAGTAATGAAGTCAATAGCTTTGTGCGCAATGGTGAGCAGTGGGAAGCATGGTCAGGTACTGTAACGGCTTTGCCTACAGCGGCAAAAGCGGCTTTGCAAAGTGAGCAAGAGCTTACTGTGCTAGCGGGTGTATTGGACGGTTTACCAGGCGAGTTCTCTATTATGATAGGGTATCGCTTAGGGGATGGTCGTATTGTCTATGGTAAATATCCGCTAGTGTTTACGGTTAGCCC
>JALSIU010000001.1 GCA_026989715.1 Methylomonas sp. | reverse complement strand
TGGTCAAAAACTAAATAACATTGAATATGCTTATATCCAATTTTATTCAGATACTGTTATATGTTCAATAGGTGAAGTGGTTGTTTTTAAGTTAAGCTACTCACAAATTGAAACTTTTTATAAAACGTGGCTTTCGGATAGAAAACAAAGCCTTCCTATTGCTAAGAAAATAAGTAAGGAATACCAAAAAAACTTGAAAATTCTTAAAGACTCAATATTAAATTTATATTCAGAGTTAGGGTTGAAAGCTAGAATTATATATAGAACTAACCAAAATAAATTTGGTAAGGAAAGTCCTGGAAATTTAATACCAAAAATCCAAAGAGAAAATTCTGTTACAGTTTTTCTAAGCTTTAAGGATTATAGAATATCAGAAAATAATTTAGATCAAATTATCGCATTTAATGATACAGAGGCTTATAAGTTTCCTTTAATTAAAAACCCAAAATTACATGAACCAAAAGTAGATTTAGAGCTTTTAGATAATAAATATAAATTCAAAACATTAAACAGTTTATTTAAATCAACAGGCATAAGCAGTGCATCCACTTGACCACAAAAAGTGATGCAGACGTTATCTAAACATATCTTTACTAACCGCTTTTCCTGCCGCCGCTTTGATAGTAATTTTTCCTGCATCGACCAGTTCTTTTAAGTTTTGATCTAGGGTTTGCATACCATCTCGGCGACCTGTTTGGATGGCCGAATACATCTGTGCGACTTTCGCTTCACGAATTAAGTTGCGGATGGCAGGGGTGCCCACCATAATTTCATGCGCTGCAATACGACCACCGCCAATTTTCTTGAGTAGCGTTTGCGATATAACCGCTTGCAATGACTCAGACAGCATGGAGCGAATCATATCTTTTTCGGCGGCCGGGAACACATCAATAATACGATCGATCGTTTTTGCTGCAGAAGTGGTGTGCAAGGTGCCAAAGACCAAATGACCTGTTTCGGCGGCAGTTAAGGCCAGTCTAATGGTTTCTAAGTCACGCATCTCCCCCACTAAAATAATATCAGGGTCTTCACGTAGAGCGGACCTTAAGGCGGCGTTAAAGCTTTGGGTATCCCTATGAACTTCTCGTTGGTTGATAAGCGATTTTTGGCTGGTATGTACAAATTCTATTGGGTCTTCTACGGTTAAGATATGTTCGTAGCGGTTAAGGTTGATATGATTAATCATTGCCGCTAATGTGGTTGATTTACCTGAGCCGGTAGGGCCGGTTACCAATACTAATCCGCGTGTTTTTTCTGTTAATTGCGCAAAAAACTTTGGTGCATTTAAGTTTTCGAGAGATAAAATTTCATCTGGGATGGTTCTGAAAACTGCCGCTGCGCCACGCTCTTGGTTGAATGCATTAACCCTAAAGCGAGCAAGCCCCGGTAATGAAAAAGAAAAGTCTGTTTCAAAAAACTCTTCATAGTCTTTACGTTGCTTATCATTCATGATGTCATAAATTAAAGCATGTACTTCTTTGTGTTCGAATGGGTCAATATTGACGCGCCTAATATCGCCATCTACTCGAATCATAGGGGGTAGTCCCGCCGATAAATGTAAATCGGAGGCTTTATTTTTAACGGAAAAGGCGAGTAATTCAGCAATATCCACAATGACTCCTTGCAGAAAGAATAAAAAAATATAAAGTATGCCTATACCATAGCTTATGTTTTTAAACTTTTAAAGAGATAGGCTTTAATAAAGCAGAAATTAAATAGGATGCATGCCTGGGAAGATGACAAGAATTGCCATAAAATTACAGAAAATCATCAATGAAATTCGTCATGCTGAGGCAGAAGCACGGCGAGCAAGCCATTCTGTGCAATTGCTGGCTGTCAGTAAAACAAAGCCCAGCAATATTATTATCGAGGCGTACCAAGCAGGGCAACGTCATTTTGGTGAAAGTTATTTGCAAGAGGCACTGCTTAAGCAAAATGAATTGGCTCATTACCAAATTACTTGGCATTTTATAGGGCCGATACAGTCAAATAAAACGCGCCAAATAGCGCAGCACTTTTCTTGGGTGCACAGTGTCGATCGTTTGAAAATTGCAAGCCGTTTGAGTGAGCAGCGTCCTCGTGATTTGCCGCCACTGAATGTGTGTTTACAAGTTAATATTAGTCAGGAGCCGACTAAATCGGGGGTTCAATTAAGCGATTTGGCTGATATGATTGAACATGTCAGTCAGTTGCCCAATATTGCATTGCGTGGAGTGATGGCAATCCCTGAGCCTGCGCAGACATTTGCACAACAAAAACAGCCTTATCATGTATTATATCAAGCGGTACAAGCTTTAGGTAAACCTGAGCTCGATACGTTTTCATTTGGTATGACCGGTGATTTAAAAGCGGCTATTGCTGAAGGAGCCACCATTGTACGAGTGGGAACAGCTTTGTTTGGTATGAGAAATTAAATTTTTTAGAGGGTAAATGAAAAATGGCGATAAATCGTGTGTTTTTAATAAAAGTGCATATGGTCGTTGCGGCCTTTATTTTTCCGGTAGCACTGATGTTTTTGCTGACAGGTGCGCTGTATACTTGGGGCATTAAAGGAAACTATGAGACCGAGAGTCACTCTGTGACATTATCACAACCCATGCATGATGATAAAGCATGGCTAACTCAAATCGCAATGAATGAGCTTAACTTACGAGAGTTGGCTTTACCTTCAGGCAAGGCAAAAGTAAAGCACGCCGGTAATTCTTTTTATTTTGAGTGGACGGGGGCGCAATTAGATCTTTCTTTAGCACCCACCCCTAACCCTTTTGTTGCGCAGTTAAAAATTAAAAAAACAGGGTGGCATAGGCTCTTTGTGCAACTGCATAAAGCAAAAGCTGGTGATGTATTTAAAGTTTATGCTGCTATTTTGGCTTCGGGCTTACTTTTCTTGTTTGTAACGGGCATGATAATGGCTTGGCAAGTGCCAAAATATCGCACCTTATTGTTAAGTTCTACCAGTGCGGGGTTAATTTGCTTTGTCGCTATGGTGATGTTGAGTTGATGCGGTGTTGATTGCAATGTACGAGACAAAACCCAATAAGAGTTACCCTGTTAATTAGATATAATCTTAACATTATTCACTAGGAGTCATTGATGAGTGCCTATAAGACAAGTAAAAAGGTAAGGTATATTTCCTCGATTGTGTTTATATTATTTATGGCCTTTATTGTTGGGGGAACGCTTATTTCCCAACAACAAGCAGGCACGATGACCGCTAACGATATGACTTCGCCATAAATAAATCTTATGTCAAAAAAACTGCTGTTAATTGATGGTTCTTCTTTTTTATTTCGTGCTTTTCATGCGGTACCGCCTTTAAATAATGCTGAAGGTTTGCCAACCAATGCAATTTTTGGGGTCGCTAATATGTTGCGCCGTCTGCTTAAAGACCATCAAACGGACTATTTTACGGTGATATTCGATGCTCCCGGCGGGACATTTCGAAACGAATTATACAGCGAATATAAAGCGCATCGGCCGCCTATGCCTGATGATTTGCGTGTGCAAATTGCACCGCTGCATGATTTGATTAGGGCAATGGGCTTACCACTCATTATGGAACCAGGGGTTGAGGCTGATGATGTCATTGGTGCTTTAGCGCAACGGGCTGTTGCTGAAGGCTTCACCGTGGTTATTGCCACCGGTGATAAGGATATGGCGCAACTCGTCAGTGAGCAGGTTACGTTAGAAAACACCATGTCTAATACAAAACTAGATGTACAAGGTGTTGTAGATAAATTTGGCGTGACTCCTGCGCAAATAATTGACTATTTAGCATTAATGGGCGATAGCGCAGATAATATTCCGGGAGTAGCCAAAGTGGGGCCTAAAACTGCCGCAAAATGGCTAGCGCAATATCAAACATTAGAAAACCTAATGGAAAATGCTGCCGCAATTAAAGGTAAAGTCGGGGAGAATTTACGTGCTAGCTTGACGCAACTACCTTTGTCAAAACAGCTTACCACAATCAAATGTGATTTAGACTTGCCTTATCAGATGGGTGATTTGCGTTGTTCTCCTGTGGATAATGGCGTATTACAGGAACAGGTTGCTGCACTGGGTTTTTCTGCGTGGCAGAAAATGTTACAGCAAGCACGCCCTGAATCTGCTATAAAAGAAGAACTTGCTGAGCCTAGAGTGGATGAGGTGGCGAATGAAGCGCAACCCTGTGTTCATTATGAAATGCTGACTTCTATGGCGCAGTTTGATAAGTGGTTGGACAGCTTATATCAAGCGGAAATTTTTGCTTTTGACTTGGAAACGACCAGCCTTGATTATAATGCGGCAGAAATTGTGGGACTGTCATTTGCGATTAAATCAGGGGAGGCGGCTTATGTGCCTTTAGCGCATGTCTACCCTGGTGTGCCTACACAGTTATCACGTACCGAGGTATTGCAAAAACTGAAACCTATTTTGGAAGATGAACAACAAGCGAAAGTCGGTCAAAATCTAAAATATGATAGTCATATTTTAGCGAATTATGCCATTGAACTTCGTGGAATCACTGACGATACTATGCTTGAATCTTATATTTTAGATAGTACACGCACGAAGCATAATATGGATGATTTGGCCAAAGAATACCTTAACCGAAAAACGATTCATTATGCTGATATTGCCGGCAAAGGTGCAAAGCAAATTGGTTTTGCAGAAGTACCTGTCGAGCAAGCGACAGAATATGCCGCAGAGGATGCAGAGATTACTTTAGCGCTGCATCAAACCTTGTCGGAAAAATTGTCTGAGCATAAAAAGTTACAGGCCTTATATCAAGATTTGGAGATTCCGTTAATCGGTGTTTTGGTACGCATGGAACGTAATGGTGTCTTGTTAGATAGCGATATGTTGGCGCAGCAGAGTATGGAATTGGCTAATCATATTATGGCCATAGAGCAACAGGCACATGATTTGGCAGGCCAAAGCTTTAATATTGCCTCACCTAAACAGATTCAAGTCATTTTATTTGAGCAATTAAAGTTACCTGTATTAAAGAAAACCCCTAAAGGGCAACCTTCAACTGCAGAATCAGTATTGCAAGAGTTGGCAGAGGACTACCCGTTACCGAAATTGATTTTACAGCATCGTAGCATGAGTAAATTAAAATCAACCTATACTGATAAATTGCCATTGCAAATTAGTGATAAAACAGGGCGAGTACACACCTCTTACCATCAAGCGGTTGCAGCGACCGGTCGTTTATCGTCATCAAATCCCAATTTACAAAATATTCCAATACGTAGCCCGGAAGGGCGTAAAATTCGTCAGGCATTTATAGCTCCTGATGGTTATAAGGTGATGGCTGCTGATTATTCGCAAATTGAATTGCGCATTATGGCGCACTTATCTGGCGATACGGGGCTATTAACGGCTTTTGAGCAAGGTGTCGATATTCATAAAGCAACGGCGGCTGAGGTCTTTGCTGTAAGCCTTGATCAGGTGACGGTTGATTTACGCCGCTCTGCAAAAGCGATTAATTTTGGTTTAATTTATGGCATGTCTGCATTTGGTCTAGCGAAGCAATTAGGGATAGGGCGAACACAAGCGCAGGAATATATCGAACTTTATTTTACGCGTTACCCAGGCGTAAAGGCTTATATGGATAGCACACGCGAATTGGCCAAAACACAAGGCTATGTGGAAACTTTAAGGGGGCGGCGTTTGTATTTGCCCGAGATTCACTCTAAAAATGCCGCCCGTAGGCAATATGCTGAGCGGACGGCTATTAATGCGCCGATGCAAGGCACAGCTGCTGATATTATTAAACAAGCAATGATTGCCACTGACCGATGGCTAGTACAAGAGTCTGCCGATGCTAAAATGATTATGCAGGTGCATGATGAATTAGTTTTTGAAGTGGCCACTGCAAAAGTTGAGGCTTACAGTGCAATGGTGCGTCAATTAATGACAGAAGCTGCTAATCTTAAAGTACCTTTGATAGTGGATATTGGTGTTGGTAATAATTGGGATGAAGCGCATTAAATTCACATAATCTTGTCTCTTGCCATGATTTTTAATGAGTCAGGCCAATTACTTGATAAGGGGTTGTAAGAGCATCATGGCAACATTGATTATGGTATTGTTAGAGTCATACTCAGCTTTTCCCAAAAGAGTAGAGAGCCAATACAACTTAGTTGGCGACAAAAAGGGAGCTAAATAGGATGAAGTTTAAATTTTGGGGTGTCAGAGGATCTATTCCTGCTCCTGGTCCAAATACGAATAAGTATGGCGGCAATACCACATGCATCGAAATTAGAACCGCTAGCAATGACCTGATTATTTTAGATGCAGGGACCGGTTTGCATCAGTTAGCACAATCACTTTTGGCGCATATGCCGATTACGGCACATATTTTAATCACGCATACTCACTGGGACCATATTCATGGTCTTCCTTTTTGTACGCCGATTTATATTCCCGGTAATCAAGTTAGTATTTATGGCGGCCAAGATTTGAAAACAGGCGAAGGTATTGAGCGTACTTTAAAGGTACAAATGCAACACTCTTTTTTCCCTATCGCCGAGCATGAATTAAAAGCAGATGTGAGTTATAGGACAGTAGAAGCCGGCGCATCGTTTTGTATTGGTGAAGCGGTTATTACCCCGGTATTAATGAATCATCCGGTGGTTAATTTTGGTTATCGTGTTGATTGTGATGGCACGTCTTTGTTTTTTACAGGAGATTATGAGCCGCAATTTAATATTTACAAGCCAAGCGATAAAGAATATCAGCCTATGCAACAGCAAATAGAGGCGTGTATCGACTCGCTGGTACAAACGATACAAGGAGTTGATGCGTTGATTATAGATAGTTCATTTACAGATGCTGAGTATCGACATAAGAAAAATTGGGGGCATGGTACTTATAACGGTGCAATCAAGTTAGCGACACAGGCTAATGTAAAAAAGCTATTTTTTACGCATCATGAGCCGACGCGAACGGATACGGAATTAGATACTATTTATAGTGACTTACTTAGGCAGAATCGGTCGTTAAATTGCGAACTTATCATTGCCCAAGAAGGGGTGGAAATCCTGTTATAGTGATGAGCAACAGACGAGGAATGCTCCCCATCTGTTTATAAATGGACTACTCTGCTTGAAACCAGTTATCTAATAACTGATGAATATCCTCTATCCCTGTACGTTTTAATGCGGAAAAAAGTTGCAACGACACCTCAATATCGGATGCACTCAGTTCTTTTTGTACGGCTAGTAAGGTGTTTTTAGCCGCGCCATAATTTAATTTGTCTGCTTTT